>NZ_JAYGHC010000026.1:0-81063 GCF_034932285.1 Cronbergia sp. UHCC 0137 | reverse complement strand
AAGAGACCGTTCGACTTGCATGTGTTAAGCATACCGCCAGCGTTCATCCTGAGCCAGGATCAAACTCTCCATTTTGTTGAGTTTTGAGTTCTTATAGCTCTTGCATCAATTTTTTAGCTTTCTGTATTTCCTTTCTTTTTAAGAAAATACTAAGCTTTAAAGTTTTTTTGACGAGGAATGGTTGTCTTTATTCTTTCAAAGTATTATTTTGTTTTCTCGGTTCGGTCGTTGTGGGCGTTTGCCCTTCACTCGAACTAATATAGCAATACTTTTTCTATTGTGTCAAGGGTTTTGGCAATATTTTTTTTGAGGGGGGTATTTTAGAAGATGCTTAATGGCTAAAAAGCTTGTGGTGTAAGGTTTTTGGATTTTCAATAGCTGTGGAGAAATTATGTAGAGGAGTAGGAAGGAGTTCGGGTTGTTAGAAAATCTAATTTTCACTATGGACAGGAGTTTGAAGATGAGTATTTATTCTTAATATTGGGGTGTTTGGAGTGCAATAATGACTCTAAAAGCACAAAAAATCCTGAAATCTATATAAATTAATGGTTTCATCTATCCACTTCTGGCTACAACACCTTAGAATGATTCATTGAAAAGTCTAGCCAATGAGATTTGCAGCCATTTTGAGCAGAAATGCTTTGAAGGGAAGATTTTTGTAATTCTCTACACAGAGATTTATGTAAAGATGCCAAAGGTTGCATCTTGAAGATAATCTCCACTAAACCTCAAGGAGTTTGATATGAACAAGGGTGAATTGGTTGATGTAATAGCCGAAAAGGCTAATGTGACGAAGAAACAGGCGGATCAGGTCTTGAGTGCGGTTATAGACGCTATTATCGAGGCTGTTTCGTCTGGTGATAAGGTTACTCTGGTGGGATTTGGCTCTTTTGAATCGCGGGAACGCAAGGCTCGCGAAGGTCGTAACCCAAAAACTAATGAGAAAATGGAAATTCCAGCTACTAAAGTTCCTGCGTTTTCTGCGGGGAAACTTTTTAGAGAAAGAGTAGCTCCCCCAAAAGAACCTAAAGAATAGTTTCTGTTGTAGGAAATCTATTTTTGATGCAGCAACAAGCACACGGGGGAAATTTAAACTGGGCAGCAGCACTGGCTGGCTGTCCCCCTGGAGCTATTCTGGATTTTTCTGCCAGTATCAGCCCGTTGGGTCTTCCAAGCAGTGTTATTGCTGCTATTATGTCCCGGCTTGATGATCTGAGGCATTATCCAGACCCAAATTATAGTGAACTGAGACTTGCTCTCAGTCACTTTCATCAAGTGCCTCCTGAGTGGATTTTGCCGGGTAATGGTTCGGCTGAGTTATTAACTTTGGCTGGTAGGGAGTTGGCACAATTAGAGGCAACTGTGGTGATGACTCCGGCTTTTGGCGATTATTACCGCACTCTGGCGGCTTATAAGGCTAAAATTCTGGAGTTTCCGGTTGTTTTGGAGGGAAGGGGCTGGGAAATTTCTCCTGTGCCTGTCTATGGTTCTGTTCCTGACTTGGCTGATTTGAGGCTTTTGACTCCTTTATCTCAAGGATATGGATTTCTGTTGAACAATCCTCATAATCCAACTGGTAAGTTGTTTTCACGGAGGTCTATTTTGCCTTACTTGGAACAGTTTGCTTTGGTGGTGGTGGATGAGGCGTTTATGGATTTTTTGCCTGTTGATGAGGAACAAAGCCTGATTTCGTTGGTGCAGGACTATGAGAATTTGGTGATATTACGATCGCTCACCAAATTCTACAGTTTACCGGGACTAAGATTAGGATATGCGATCGCTCACCCTGACCGTCTTTCTCGATGGCAATCATGGCGAGATCCCTGGCCTGTGAACACTTTGGCCGCAGCAGCGGCTATTGCTGCCCTTGGGGATCGAGAGTTTCAAAAAGAAACTTGGCAGTGGCTACCATCGGCACGAAACCAACTTTTTCAAGGTTTAGCTAATTTTCCTGGATTGCACCCCTTTGAAGGTTCTGTAAACTTCCTTCTGGTGGAATGTCAAGAGTCTAGTTCTGGGTTACAAAAAAGGTTGCTTCAAGAACACCAAATTTTAATTCGTGATTGCTTGAGTTTTAAGGAATTGGGCGATCGCTTTTTTAGAGTTTCGGTACGCACTCAGTCTGATAACCAACGTTTACTAACTGCCCTGGAGTTAGTTCTGAGATGATGGGGGAGATAAGGGGACTGGATCAATTTCCTTGTTTCCTTGTTTCCTTGTTTCCTTGTTTCCTTGTTTCCTTGTTTCCTTGTTTCCTTGTTTCCTTGTTTCCTTGTTTCCCTGTTTCCCTGTTTCCCTGTTCCCTGTTCCCTGTTCCCTGTCACTTCTTGCTTAATGACTATTGATTATGATGTCGTGATTATTGGCGGCAGTCTTGCTGCATACCAAGCTGCCTTAACTGCTACCCAACTCAGGGCAACAGTAGCTTTGGTGGAATCAGAGAGTAACTACGATTTTAACTATCACCTTGCACTGGAAGAAATCGGTAAAATGGTGGGTCGGTCTGGCAATGTAAAGTCTAATTTGGACGAGGTAATTTTATACGCTCGTACTATTGCAGACAATGTTGCTCAAATTAATTCCCTATCTAACTTAGCTGCCCAAGGAGTGGATGTGATTGTTGGTGGTGGTGAGTTTCTGCCTTCACGTCAACTGGCTTTTGGAGTTAATGGGAGATTATTACGTTCTCGCACTTATTTACTAGCTTGTGGTTCAAGGCCGGCTATTCCTAAAATTGATGGAATTGAATCTACTGGTTACTTTACCCTCAGCAATATTGGGGAAATTTTAGTTAAAACAAATTTGCCTGAAAATTGGGTAATTCTGGGAGGTGTACCCCAAAGTGTGGAAATTTCTCAACTTTTAAGGCGGTTGGGTTGCTATGTCACACTGATAGTTCAACAGTCGAATGTTTTTCGTTATCTTGACCGAGAAATTGGAGAATTATTACTAGGGCAATTAGAAGCTGATGGTGTACGTGTTGTGACTCAAAGGCCAGTTACTCAAACACGGTGTATTGAGGGCAAAAAATGGATTCAGGTGGGAGATAAGGCAATTGAAACTGATGAAATTTTAGTGGCAACTGGACACCAGCCTAATATAGAATTGCTGAATTTGGCAGCAGCAGGGGTGAAATGGCAACGAGGCCATTTGGTTGTAAATGATAAGTTGCAAACTACGAACGAGCGAATTTATGCCTGTGGAGATGTGATTGGGGGTTATGATATTCTTAGTATTGGTAATTATGAGGCGAATATTGCTGTAAAAAACGCGCTTTTTTTCTCTAGACTATTGGTTAATTATCGGTGTATTCCTTGGGGAATAAATTCTCAACCAATGGTGGCACAGGTAGGTTTAACAGAGATACAAGCTAGAGGAAGATATGGTAAAAATAAAGTTTTAGTTTTACGGAAATATTTTAAAACGTCAATTGCTGCCCAAGTGCAGGGTGAAATCACGGGTATTTGTAAATTAATTGTTTTAGAAAATGGTGAAATTTTGGGCGCTTCTATTTTGGGACAAGAAGCCCAGGAGTTAATTAATCTGGTGGCATTGATAATGTCGAAAAATATTAAGGTGGAAAGTTTAGGCGATTTAGCAGTTATGTATCCCAGTTTTTCAGATATTTTGGTGCAAACTGCTCGGGAATGGGGTAAGCAAAGGTTGAATAGAAATCACTTTTTACAGGATTTTCTGGAAGGGTTTTTCGATTTTCGTCGCGATTGGAATTTGTAGGTAGGTGAATATCATTTTATTTATCGCTTGGTTTTGTCATGATTGCCAGGTGGTTTTTTTTCTGGTAAAGTTACACTGCCAATGCCTTGAAGAATACCACGGCCAATTAAACCTAAACCACGACCGACTATTTGGGTAAGAACGAAGATAATACCACTACCGACAAAGGATAATAGAGATTGTAAACCAGGAGCGATCGCATCTCTAAATTCTAGCAGGAGTGTGACTGTTAGGGGAATACCAGATAGTTGAGCTAATTCTTGAGAACGTGGTGCATAAATCGCTATTTTGGCAATACCACGGGGTGTAAATACAAATAAATCATAACGACTTTCAAAAATTGCCTGAGCTTCAGTTATATAATTATTTAAACGATATTTCCAGGATAAGTTATTTCTAAATTTTTCAATTTCTCTGGTAGAAATTAACTGACGATGATAAAAGTTTTGTTTAATAATTTCTACATCTGCTAGGGAATTTAATAATGGTTGTAATACAGCATTACCTATCTGGATTAATAAATTTTCTAAGATTCTTGATGCTTGGAATTTAGCCTGTTCACTTCCTGCTGGATAGGAATTATTGTCTATATATAAATCTGTTTGTAATATCAAATAAGAAAACAATTCGATAACTAAGGGAATTTTATTGAGGATTTCTGTTTTTACTGCTTCTGGATTTTCTAATAAATAATTGACTATTTCTATATTTTTATTATCTACAGTTATTTGGGTAAATTTACCAAAAAATTCTGTAATTACTGCTTGCCATAAATCAAGTAATATTTTATCTTTTAATTCATGTAATTGGTCTAATTTAACTTGTACAAATCGTAGTTCTTCCAATTGCTGGGCTAGTTTTTGCAGGATAAGATAAAGTAATTCTCGTTTTTTTTCTTCACGCAGAATATCAATTTCTAATGGCAATTCTGTGATATTCTCTAAGGAGAATTGGAATTTATAAACACAAGATGAAAATAAAGCTGATTGTAATGATCTAGGACTCATTAAAGGCGGCACATTTGGTATCTGTTGTGGTTCTGATTTTGTGATGACGCTGCTAATGGGAGGAATAGGTGGATTTATTTGTTGAGCAGGTTTTTCTTGCTGTCTTTCTTGTGGTATAGTTAATAAATTATTCAAAAACCAACGGGCCGCTAAAAGTTCTCGCTGTTGTCCGGCTAAGACGGCTTTATCTAATAATGGTATTCCAGGGATTTGTAATTGTGTTGTTACTAATTTTAAGCTGGTATCAATATAGCTAATTCCTGACAAACGCAAATTATTCCGCAGTTTAAAAAACGATAGATGAGGAAATAGGGAAATAGTCTGGGGAGTAGATAGGTCGGTAGTTATCTTTTCCCAAAACCAATAATAACCGTTATTAGCTACTTTTTGCATGGCGGGGACTAATTCAGAAATTGGTAAGCCTTTGGGAGCGTAGCCATTTACACCAAGTGCTTTGGCGGTTAAAAGGATGTCCTGTTCCGCAGAACTGAGGAGAAAAATGGGAAGATGAGGGTATAAAGCTTTGATTTGCCTACAAAATTGTAAACTCAGTTGTTGTGATTCGATGGAACGACCATTACCTAATTCTAAAACTAATAAGTTTACTTGGTTGGGGTCTTGTGCTGCTAGTTCTACTAAAAATTTTAGGGCTGCGGTATCAGTTGCGACATCCGCTACTATTTGAATGTTGGAAATTGTTTCCAGGGCTACACATAACCCTAGACGGAAAATAGGATCTGGGTCGATTAATAGTAATTTTAAAGGGCGATCGCTCATAATTTAATTAGGGTTTGCAAAAAAGGTCTTTTGGTTAGGGCTAGGAGTCAGGAGGAAGAATTTAGAAGAATATACTTGAATTTAGTCAATTTCCACCTGATTCACCTTTTTAAGTTTCAAACTCTTGATCTATCTAGGTTTTAGCTTTACTAAGCAAGCCCTAATCAAATTGTTATTCCCATCCTCAAAATTACCACAATACTTAGCTGGTTTATTCTTATTTTTACCTGTTTTGCAATTCTTGACTAATAATTAATGGTTATCTTGATTGTCTGGGGAATTTTGATAGCCATAAAAGTTTATAGTATAGTTACTAATGCTGATGCCTGTTTGTGTTTCAACTTGACGAATGACCGATTCTGGTAGTTCTACATGAACATCTAGAATTTTATTTGTGTCTAAAGAGTTGACATGACTGTGCATTTCACTGTTATGTCCGTATAGACGACAATTGCAATGCTCAATACACTCGATGATATCTTGGGTAGATAGTGCTTCTAAATTTTGATAAACAGAGGTGTGTCCAATATCTTTTCCTTGTTGGTTTAAACGATCATAAATCTCTCTGGCGGAAAGATGCTCATTTACTTGCCAAAGTAGTTCTAAAATGAATCGTCGTTGACGACTAACCCGCATACCAAGCATTTGACAACGATCTAGTGCATCTTCTAAGGAACGAATTGGTTTGGTAGAAATTGCTGGTTTATACATATTCTAGTTTTGCCTTTCAATGTTTATTGCAAGGATATTAAGCTATATTTTTGGCTTTGTATAAGTAGGGAGACACCGAAAAATCCAACTATGTAACGAACTATAACAGGACTTACGCACAGGATAAAGAATATACTTAACACCGATTAGGGATGCTTTTTTACGTCTATTTATTTAATTGAAGTATGATTTGTGTTTCGGGCGATCGCTATTATCTAAATAGGGCTTGCTGAATAAATCTAAACCCGTTTATTAATAAGGGTTTCGATGGTTTTTGTCACAAAAATGTGCAAAGTTTTGGCTAATAGTGTCTCAAAACGGTGGCATTTTTCTTTGTCAGATATAGGAAATTGAGGATATCCAGATAGCTAAAACTGTTCCCTGTTCCCTGTTCCCTGTTCCCTGTTCCCTGTTCCCTGTTCCCTCCCCTCACAGATAACTTTTCCAGCAAACCCTAAATAGAGGTTTAAAACAAACTCATTACAACTTTAACTTAAAGTTCGTAAAAATGTCTACCTTGGGGAAGGTGTGCTAATTTTTTGTCTAAATTTTTAATTCTGGTACTAGCGTATATGACTAAAAGCTGCTACTCTGGATTGTCGATAAAGTAGCTAATTAATCAATGACAATTATAATTACCATCAATAATCACACGATTAATAATCTGGAGTTGTCACCTGCATTAACGGTAATTGAACCACTGATGCAAAACAAAAGTATTGGTTCTTACGAACAACAGCTACAATTTGAGATCAACTATGAACAAGAAGTTGGTGATCCCAGGGAATTATCAGAAATTCCAGAGTTGCGGCTGTGGTTTGTACGTTTAGATGCTAGATATCCTTGGTTGCCATTTTTACTAGACTGGAAGGCTGGGGAATTGGCACGCTATACGGCTATGCTAGTACCTCATCAGTTTATGTCTAAGGAAGGTATACAATATAACCCTGAAGCCTTGGAAATCTTTTTAATGCATAAAATTTTTATTTTGAGTGATTGGTTAAAACAACAAAGTATTCCCAATAAGTTCCGGCTTAAATCTTTTGCACAAATCTTGGGTTATGAATTAGATGATGCTTTTTTTGAGTTGATTAAAAAGGGTGATGGGTAATTGGTGATTGGTAATTGGTAATTGGTAACAAGATTTATTTTTGTTCCTTTTCGCTGCTTCCTAACTGTCTTCCTTCATTCTTCCTTTTTCCTGTTACCAATCCCCAATTCGTTTACATTCCCCAGATTTTTTCTAGGACTGTTTTAGGTAAAATATCTGCGGTTTTGGATGTGGGGGATTTAATAGCCAGGAATTTATCACTTTTCGGTAATATTTTGGCTGGTTCTGTTGATCCTAAAAGAGCGATCGTATAGGTTTGTACGGCTACACTGAGTTGTAGTGGTACACCTTCGACTGTTAACATGAGACTTGCCCCGGCAATCATGGAAGTTAACTTGCCGATATTATCTGGGGAAGTTAGTTTGATATTAACAGCAGAATCTAAGAGCGATCGCCCTATTTGCTGATCATTAATTAATACCACTGGTAAATCTGGTTGTTTGCTTTGGCAGTCTTGAATTATTTCTTGCCAATTCTCTACAGGGTAGATGATATCTGATGATGACTTACTTGAGCCAGGATAAACCAAAATGAATCCTGTTTCATTTACTCCTAACCGTTGTTGTTCGTTTCGCGCCCATTCAATATCTGATTTGAGTATATTTACGGCTAATTCTGGGCATGGTGTCTTAATATTCAAAGGTTGCAGCAAATCATGATACATCGCTGCCAAGTATTTGGATGGGTTAAGGGGTATGGGATGGGTGAGAAAAACTGCACCATTACCTTGATAGCCAATACGTGTAGGGATTCCTGTCAACCAGAGTAACAAACCTGTAAACCAACTTTGTTTAGTAGTAATAGCAACATCATATTCGCGATCGCGAATTGTGCCGACTAAGTTACCCCAATCTGCTAAACTGTTACGATCTTTGTAATCAAAGGTAAATACCTCGTGAACAGATTTGCTCACCCGGTAAGCAGCCTTTGATTGGGGTTCAACAACCACATCGATCTGGGCTTGGGGATAATTACGCTTCAGATCATCAATAGTGGCAAAAAAGAGAATCTGCTCCTCAATTCCGCCAGGTACAAGGGCTACTACTCGCATACATAATATTTATTATGGGTAATCCCTAGTTTATAATATAATTGTCACAAGTTATCGAAACAGGTTTCGGGCAAATGGCCGCAACTCAACCCACAGCCTCGACAAATTCTAATCTTTATGAAGCAGATTTTTATCTGTGGATAGAAACTACAGCCAATCACTTAAAAGCGGGGAATTTGGCTGAAGTTGATTTAGAAAATTTAATTGAAGAAATCGAAAGCCTGGGGAGAAGTGAAAAAAGAGCTTTAAAAAGTAATTTATTGGTGGTATTAATGCACCTACTAAAATATAAATATCAGCCTGAAAAGTCTAGTAAGAGTTGGTTGTCTACTATCTTTGAGCATAGACGAAGATTAATTGAGGGTTTAACTGAAAGTCCAAGTTTAAAAAAATACTTTTTTCAGGTATTTAATGAATGTTATCAAGATGGAAGAAAACAGGCTGCGTTAGAAACGGGTTTAGAAATTGATAATTTTCCCATAGAATTTCAATTTTCTATAGATGAATGTTTAAATCAAGATTTTTTCCCGGAAATAATAAATTTAAAATAATTGCTACTCTAAATCAAGTATATTAAAACAATTAAAACTTGAACGGCTCAAGAGAGGAAATCAGGACAGTTATTGTGTATTTATTAATTCCAGCGGCCGGAAGTGGCAAAAGAATGGGCAGCGATCGCAATAAACTATTATTAACGGTGCGATCGCAATCAATTATCGCTTGGACTTTATTGGCCGCAGAAGCCGCAAGTTCAATTAGTTGGATAGGAATTATCTCCCAACCCCTTGATTGGCCTGATTTTAAGTCGATTATTGCTGACTTACAGCTAACAAAACCAGTAGAATTAATTCCCGGTGGTGCTACCCGTCAAGAGTCGGTGTACAATGGTTTACAAGCATTACCAAAGGCAGCGCAACAAGTCTTAATCCATGATGGCGCTCGTTGCTTGGCTACCCCAGATTTACTCAATACTTGTGCTGAAGCTATTCACCATTGTTCTGGGTTAATTGCCGCCATACCTGTCAAAGATACTATTAAAGTTGTCGATGAAAATAAAATTATTCAAAGTACACCCAACCGAGAAAAACTTTGGGCAGCCCAAACTCCCCAGGGTTTTGATGTTAAGCTGTTGAAAGAGTGTCACGCCAAAGGTTTAACTCAAGGCTGGGAAGTAACAGATGATGCGGCTTTGCTGGAAAAATGCGGGATAGAAGTGCGAATTGTCCCAGGAGAAGAGACTAATTTAAAAGTTACCACACCCCAAGATCTAGCGATCGCTGAATTTATTCTCACCAACCGCCAATCTTGACAAAATAACCTAAATATGCTAACGTTACATCCACTTAAATAATTGTCAAAAGGCTGTTAAAAAAGGCTTTTTGAATTTTTAAAATTCTGCCCAATGTCCAAAAAGATAGCGATAGCGACGAAAATAGAAGCAATACTCTATTTAAAAGGTAAACCCTTAACTTTGACTGAAATAGCAGAAT
Source organism: Cronbergia sp. UHCC 0137 (assembly GCF_034932285.1). Lineage (NCBI taxonomy): Bacteria > Bacillati > Cyanobacteriota > Cyanophyceae > Nostocales > Nostocaceae > Cronbergia > Cronbergia sp. UHCC 0137. The sequence goes on along the minus strand of NZ_JAYGHC010000026.1, from coordinate 71,181 downwards.
ATGGCTTGTGCGATCGCGCTACAGCAGAAGAAGGGATAATTGAACTGATAGACAGTTATGCCCACAGGGATAGCGCCCTAGAAGTCGTAGAAACTCCCAATGGTTATAGTTTACAACTACGAGGAGACTTTCAAGAATTAGTGCAAACATTGATACCTGTAGAATTAGGTGTAGGAGCATTAAGAACATTAGCAGCGATCGCTCTCCATAGTCCCATACTTCAAAGCGATTTAATCAACCTCCGTGGTTCAGGAGCATATCAACAGGTTCAAGAACTGGTAGAATCAGGTTTTATTAAAAAACGTCGAGATCCCGAATCGCGCTCATACTCATTACAAGTGACTCCAAAATTTCATCAATATTTCCAAATTGACCAACTCCCGCAAATCTTCCCCACGGACAAAAAAGATAATCAATTAGAACTAGAGTTAAACGGCATTGAGGAATAATCTAGTGGAACATGAAAGAAATTACACCTTGCTTTTTTAACCTTTTCTCTATTCTTAATGACCAATCGCTGCGGAAAATGCGCTAGGCTTGTACTATGGTTTAAAGTAGAATTAGCAACTTAAGCTAACAACGATTGCCAATGGTGTTTGATCCTGATTTTTTGAACGACAACTCCGAGGAACACACTAATCAGCTTCTAAATGATCACTTTGGGGAAAACCCGAACCAGTTACTCAAATATTTACAGCATCAATCCCCTGAAGTATTAGCTCGTGTAGCCCAGTCCGTCAGCCCAGAAATTAAACAGATAATTTCCCAAAACGTCCAAGGGCTTGTGGGAATGCTTCCGTCAGAGAGTTTTAACGTGCAAATTACCACAGACCGGGATAATTTAGCAGGGCTACTAGCATCAGCAATGATGACAGGGTATTTTTTGCGCCAAATGGAACAAAGAATGCAGTTAGAAGAAAAATTGTGAGTTGGGTGATTGGTAACTTCTAAACTCCTGTATGGAGAAACAGCCGTTCACCCTGGGTAACTCCTAACTACTTTTTTAAGTACACACCTGACTTGAGTAGAAAGGTTTGAGTTTTACCATTGCGGCTGACTTCAATTTTTAGAACCTCTCCGACCTGACTGGATTCCACAATTTTCTGCACTTGGGCGGCGATTTTCACAGATTTATCGTTAATCTTTTGAATTACGTCTCCAGGGAGTAATCCTGCTTCTTTGGCGGGGGAATTGGCCAGAACCCTTTTAATGACAACACCCACATCTAGGGGAATGTTGAGGTTATTGTCTTGATTGATTTGCTGTTGCTGGAGAGGAGAAAGGTCTGTCATTTCAATCCCCAAAAAAGGGTGATCTGCACGTCCTTTAGTAAATAACTGGTTAGCGACACGGGCTGCTGTTTCAATGGGTATAGCAAAACCCAGTCCTTGGGCATCTGTACGGATAGCAGTGTTAACACCGATTACCTGACCTTGGGCATTTAAGAGGGGTCCCCCAGAGTTACCAGGGTTAATTGCTGCATCCGTTTGAATAAAACTAACTCGTTTATCGGGAACACCTACTTGGGCGCTAGTGCGGCCTGTGGCGCTGATAATGCCGATAGTTACAGTATTATCTAAACCTAAAGGATTGCCAATAGCGATCGCCCATTGTCCAGGGATCAAATTTTGTGAACTACCTAATTTAACAGTAGGTAGATTATTGGCATAAATTTTAACTGCTGCTACATCTGTCACAGTATCAACCCCTACCACCTTACCCTCAAAAGTCCGACCATCTTTGAGAGTTACTAAGACGGTATCTGTATCTGCTACCACATGGGCATTGGTCAGCAATTCGCCTTTTTCGCTCAAAATAAATCCTGATCCTGTACCTTGTTCAATGCGTTCTGGGGGGACTATTTGCTCATTTTCACCAAAAAACCGCCGCAAAACAGGATTTTTCCAAGCGTCAGCAAGTTGATTAGAAACTTTACGAGTAGCATTTATTCGCACAACCGCCGGTCCTACTTTCTCCACGGCCATGGCAATAAAATTTATATTGTCCTCTCCAGAAGAATTAATTGCACCGTTAGCAGTAGGAGAGATCACTGATTCTGGAGGTAAAGCTGCTGTAACATTTTTCAACTCTTGAAATTCACGATTGTCTGGTAGAAGATATCTACTTCCCACCAACCCGGCACCACTACCGATTACCACTAAAACAAGATATACCAACAGTTGTTTCCAAGATAAGTTCATAACAGTTAAAAATAAATTTTCTCAAGGATATAGAAACACAGTTACTAATTTCTAAGTCTAGTGAAGCAACGGACAAATGAACAAACAAATTTAGAAAATGGTGGATATTAATATCTTGCATTTTATCAATCAGGTCTAGTGGGCATTGCCCACCCTACTATAATGAGGGTTATAAACTTTATATTTTGACAATAATTGCCAGATATTAAGAGACATAAAGGAGGAAAATACACCATCAGACATACCCCCAACTTTAAAAGTTTTTATTTAAAATCTAGAATTAGTAGTAATCCTTGTTCAGGGTGTTGATGATGATTTCATTTTCTCATGTTTAATCTTGGAATTGTGAATTTTTACATGAATCTTTTTACTCGTCCACTGTGGGTTTGTAGCTTAGTTAGCAGTTTAGCAATAGCTTCCACGTTGCTACAATCAGAAAATAGCAAAGCTGCTGAATCGAGTTGTTCTATTCCTGCCTTATCTCGCATTCAACGCCATACAGTCAGTCGTGGTGAAACTTTGGAGAGTATAGCGCAGCGATATAATCTCGTACCGGAAACGATTAGTGCCATGAATCCATCTGTCAGGAATGGTTACGTGAAAGTTAATACTGAAATTCAGATTCCTCCTTTTAATGGCATTGTAGTACAAGTACCTCGTGGCCAAACTTGGCGACAAGTAGCTGCTAAATATAAAATCCGGGTGGATACTTTGTTTGAGGTGAATGGTTGCCAAAAAGACCCCAAAATTGTGTTTGTTCCACTGATTCCAGGGGTAAAGAACTCAACAAATGGACTGGTGATGGCTTCTCCTATGCCTACTATGGAAATAGTCAAAATAGCTGGGTTCCCCTTGAAGAATGAGACAACGGTAGGATTAGCTTATGGTTGGCAAATTGAACCAGTAACCAGGAAAGTTTTTTTTCATAGTGGTATAGATTTGATTGCACCAGTGGGTAGTTCTGTGGAAGCGATCGCCCCTGGTGTTGTAGTATTTGCTAAAGAGCAGGAAAGCTATGGCAAATTAGTGATAATTAACCATAATGGGGGATTGCAAAGCCGCTATGCCCAATTAGACACAATTAACGTTACTCTTGGTCAACAAATCAAACAAGGTGACATATTGGGAACAGTAGGAACAACAGGAAAACCAACCAGCACTCAACCCCATCTGCATTTTGAAATGCGTACCCAGGGTTCTCTAGGTTGGGTAGCCGAAGATCCTAAAGGTTATTTAACAAAATAATGAATCAGTTGATTTAATAATGTGCATTCCCATTTCTGCAAATCTTTTAAAGGTCGCATTAGCTTGTTCGGTGTAATCAACCACACCAGGCACAACAACAGGAGAAGTACAATCTTCCAATAGATAAATTTTCTTTGTCAGGGTGACATCTACCTGTTGAATTTCTGTTAATAAATCATCAATTGTCCAAGCAACACAATGACTTTTAGCTTGTCCGGCAATAATCACAGCATCAAATTCTAAAAGTTGTTTAATTAAACTTGTATTTTTATTAGCAATTGGCTGACCATCAAAACCTAGCAAAACTTCTGGACGTAAAATAGAATAATTTTCTGTTAAAGGGTTTTCTCCTTTCATTTCAAATTGTGTTTGACTTTGACGAGCGATATTATGAAAAAATATTGCCTCTTCCACAGCCGAAACTAAAGCGTGACCAATTCCCCCCAACATAGAATGATAAGGCCAAACTGTTAAGGGATATTTACCGTCTTGACTAAGTTTTTTAACATAGTGATTAGCTTGTTGTTTTAATAATTCATAATCGCCATTTGCCACACTATTAGCAACTGCTGGGTTAACCGTCCAGATACCTTGTTCAATATCTGCTGAGGTAATGCTGGTAGCTGCGGGGGTGGGGTGTTCTCCGGCAGCATTTATCCAGAAAATGGGGTGAAAAATTTGCATTGCGGTGTGAGTATCCAATGTGGGAATAATTCTTGTGATTAACCCCAAATGGCGATAAATAAATTCACACAACCGTTTATTATCATCTACTGCACCAGTTCCAGTTTGACCACCAACAAATAATTCAAATTCGGGAATACAGAAAGTATTTTGTACGTCAATTAATAGTAAACAAATGCGTTTTTGATCTAAATATGCTGGTTGGATATTGTGTTCTTTTGCCCATAGTTCAGCATCGGCGGCACATTTTTGATAAGGTACACGCCACACTTCACCTACTTTATTTGAGTCAAAGTGAAAGGGAATAGGGAGTATTTGGGGTTGCATAATAATTAAGTCGCTGCTGTTTTTTGGTAAAAGTTTTATACTTAATTTAATTTATTGCTATTCTACTTGATATTTCTGCGTTTTTGCATCTAATTCATGTTATGGGAATTTATGGAGGAGAGGGAGATAGGGAAACTCCGCCCCTACAGTACCTTGCTGATCTGAAAACTGCTATAAAACAGAAAAAAACCTCTCAAATGAGAGGCTTGATTACAAATTTATTGAAACTTTATAGGACTTACGCACGAGTTACGGAATAAACTAACCACAGAGACACAGAGAACACAGAGGAATGAGAGTTTGAGTTATATTTTACGTAAGTCCTACTCTAAATAAAGAGATTGGGAGTAATTACGGCTAAAATTCCAGCTAGTGCTGAGGCTATAAGGGAGACAAAGGCGGCGTTAAATAACCACCAAGCAGCATCGGCTACGGCTTCTTTGCTGTCAATTGCTTGCTGTTTTGCTTGTTCTCTAATTGTTCGCAGTCTTTTTTGGGTTTCTTGCTGGATGCGTTCGGCTTGGTGTAATACGTTATCTCGCGCAACTTCGACGCGATTGATGATCTGATTGGCTTGTTCCTGGGAGATATCGGAACGGGAACTGAGGATAGAGACTAGGGTATCACGGTCGAATTGAGAAAGGCGATCGCGCAATGCTTCAAATCCGGCTTGGGGGTCGTCAAATATTTTACTTAAATCTTGCTGAAGTCCTTCATAATTGAGTTCTGGACGTTCTAGAGAGTTGAGATAGTTTCGGATTCTGTCAAAAATTCTATCAACTAGCGATCGCACTCTTTGCTGAATTTGCTGGAATTGTTCCACAATGGAGTCACGCACAGATTCAATTTGGTCTACAATCCGGTTAGCTTCTTCTTCGGAAATATCCTCCCGTTGAGAAAGCAAAGCTATTAGTGTAGAACGATCTAATTCAGAAACCCGTTGAGTTAAACTTCCCATACCCGCACGGGGGGAAGATAGCAACATTTGCAAATCGCGTTTAATACCTTCGGGATTTAGTTCTTCTTTATTGGTGTTGCGTAGGTAGTTTTCTAGATTCTGTTCAAAATCTAGCACTTGTTTAGTAGTACGTTTTGCTAAACGTTGCGGTGCTTTGATAATATTACCAATTGCTTCTTCTACAGAATCAACAATTTGATTAACTTGCTCTTCTTTCAAATCTTCTCGTTGAGAAAGCAGTTTAACTATGGTTTCGCGGTCAACTTGCGAAAAACGATCTCGTAATGCTAAAGCACCTTCTTTTGGTTCATTAAATAACTGTTGCAAATCTCGCTGAATACCTTCTGGATTGAGTTCTTCCAAATTGGTATTTTGTAAATATTCAGCTATGGCTGTTGTTGTTTGTTGATACTGTTCTTTTGCTCTATCTGCAACCTTTCGAGGTGCTTGTAAAATATTATTTCTGACCGTTTCTAAAGAATCTAAGGTTTGGTTAATTTGTTCTTCACTTAGATCTTGACGTTGATTCAATATTTGCACCAGCGTATCACGATCAAACTGAGATAAACGAGAACGTAAAAGATTTATTCCCGCTTGTGGGTCTTCTAACAGAACTCGGAAATCACGTTTAATAGCATCAGGATTGAGTTGTTCTTTGTTTGTATTTCGTAAATAATCTTCTACCCTTTGACGCAATTGTTCAGTTTGGCTTAATGCTTGTTCCTGCACTTGTCTAGCGCGATTAATGATATTATCACGAGTGTTTTTTAATTGAGAAATAATATTGTTAACTTCATCTTCACTAATATCTTGGCGTTGCTGAAGCAGTTGTGAAAACCTCTCCTGATCAAATTCACTCAAGCGTTCTTGTAAAGTTTCAAAATTAGCTTCTGGGTCTTCTAGTAAAATTCTAAAATCACGCTCAATAGCTTCTGAATTTAGTTCTTCTTTATTAGAATCACGTAAATATTCTTCTATTTTACTACGAAGTTCTTGAGACTTTTCTTGTTTCTCCGTCTGTTGAACAATTGCTAAAACTTCTTGACGAATACTTTCTAATTGTTCTGCAATTTCTCGAACCCTGTTTTCACTAATATTTTCTCTTTGTTTAAGTAAATTAGTGAAATAATCTTGATTTATTTCTTCTAATTCACTGCGTACAATTCTGGGATTTGCATTTGGGTCATAAATAACTTCTCTAAATTCATCTTGAATTGTAATGCGGTTGAAATGCCAAGGAAAAGAAGTGAGAATATAATTCTCTACATCCCTTTTAATAGTATTTTCAGGTTGTGTTGCGAATTGTCCAGATAATTTATTACCAATCTGATTCGCTCTTTCACTTGTTGTATCAACAACTTTTTTTAGTTGCTCAATAATTTTATTTACATCAACATCTTGAACTCGACCACCAATTTTTTTTAGTTCAGTGGTAATTTCTTGAACATTAATATCAGCAAGATTAACTTTATTTAAAACTGCTGTTCCAGCCGCACTTAAACCATATTGAATGGCTTGATTGAGGAAACCATTAGTTTGTTTGCCATTTCCACCAACAGTTATTAATTCTTGAAGACGTTCACCTAATTTTTCAGATTGTAATTCTTCTAGACTGGCAGATTTAATCAAATCAAGCACTTTTTCTGTGGGATTTTGTTCGATATTTATAACTTGCTTCCAAGCGGCTTCTAGTTGGTCAGAAATTTGATTTACTTGTGTTTCAGAAAAATCTGTTTGGCTGCTGATTAAATCAAAGAAAGTTTGACGATTAATATTTTCTAAAAAATGGCGATCGCCAATATCTCGTAAATCTAAATCTTTTAGCAATTGATCAAATTGACTTCTAATTTCTTTGATATCTAGGTTTGGTAACTGTAGAGAACTCAAAGACTTTTGTAGAGTATTTCTAATGCTGTCAGCATCAAAGCCTGAAGTTAATTCTCGACGGACTGCGGCTGTAATTTCTTCGGCTGTAGCCACCATTTGTTTTTGACCAGCATTAGCACTAATAGCAGTGGTAGCTGTACCCATTAAACCTTGAATACCATTGGTTACAGTGCTAACAAAAGAACCAATTAAAGAACCTACAGCACCAGAACCAAGCCACATGATTATTGTAAAGTAAGTAGACCAAATGACTACACCGATAATTGCCCCTAAAAATATACTTTCTATTAAACTGAGTTTGACTGCTAGAAAACAAGCGAGGAATAATGCAAAACTGGAAGTAAAAAGCGTCCAAATTCCAACTTTAGCTTCTATTCTACGAATCTTACCTCCTACTGTCTCAGCATCATCATGATCAGAGTATGCACCAGTTCCTATGCTGGAAATTCCTACAGCCAATGAGAGATTTGTTAGTAATAATTGAAAACCAAATGCCATAACTACACCACATAGCAAAGCTACGAAGAAGTTAGGACTCGAAAATACCAGAGGTATTTGTACTAGAGCAAAAACTTGGCTATAGTCCCAATTAAAATTCATATTTTCCTCTTAAAACTTAAACTGCATGAATTTAGTTAAAATGCACCACAAATCACAGCACTTACTACTGTTATCAGGTACAAATCTTGACCGCATCACAAGAGTTTTATTATTCAAATTTTTATCTCATTTGTAATGAAATATGCTGTATCTTTTCAAATCTTGGAAATGTGATGCTATTTAGTTATGAAATTGGCAAGATATAACTTTGATTTTCAATCATGTTAACTAAATATTCCTGAAAATATCTTCTGCCATTCGACATACAGCACATTTGATCATAGACAGGACGTACACAAAATATCTCTCAAAACCTCATTCCTCTGAGAACTCTGTGCCTCTGTGGTTAGTTATTCCGTAATATCAGCATTGATGGCGAAAAAAGCGAAAATAGCGATTCCTACGGAGTGCTTGCGCTATCGCCCTGCCCACTTTTTGCAATTATGGTGTAAAATCAGACGGGAAAAATGTTCAAAACTAACCATTGCCTTGTATCCTGAAAGTGGCATAGTTAAATATTGTGCTAGTAATTAAGAGCAGTTTGTCGGCTATGTTCGGCAATGAAAAAGTAAGAGACGGTGAAAACCAATGTCTAACTCTTCCAGTCAAGATTGTTCCAGCCCAACACCCAAGCATCAACGTCTGTGGTTAATGATATTTAGTCGTGGTGGTATGACCTTCGCGGGGTTACTGCTATTGATTATCATTGGTGTTGCTTGGAGATTGGGGAATTTTATTCAACAAGAGTTAGCACCGTTAGCACAAGAAAATCTAACTACAACCATCAATCGTCCCGTAAAACTAGGGAAAATTAAGGATTTTTCTTTGACTGGGGTAAGTTTTGAAGCTTCAGCTATTCCGGCCACAGCCACAGATCCTGATAGTGTGACAATAGACGCAGTAGAAGTGGGTTTTGATTTTTGGCAACTGATTGTCAATCGAAATCTGAAACTAGATGTAACTTTAATTAACCCAAATCTTTACGTTGAACAAGATCAACAAGGACGCTGGATCAATACCACCATAGCGCCCCCTGGTGAGCAGGGTTTAATTAAAACTGATTTAGATAAACTCCGATTCCGCAATGCCAAAGTGGTGCTGTTAGCACAGAAAAAGCTGGTAGGAAAGCAGAGAATATCACCAGTTCCCGTGACATTTTCAGGAGTCAATGGCACTGCTAAACTTCTAGGCAATAACGGACAGATTAGGTTAGAATTAGCTGGGGCAGCAGATAGTGGTGGCAGTATTTATCTTGAGGGAGATATCCGTGCTAAGGATAATTTAACAGGAAACTTGAGGGTAAAAGTCCAAGATTTTTTCGCCGCAGATGTTACCAATCTAATTGAATTGCCACTGAGTTTACAGACTGGTCGAGTTGATGGTGATTTAAAAATCCAATTGACAGCAGATCAGCCAACATTATTAGATGGGATGGCTACTGTGCAAGGGGTGACGCTAAAAATCCCCGGTTTACCGCAATTATTGAGCAATAGTCAGGGAGAAATTAGATTCCAAGGACTGGGGATACAGTTAGATAATATGATGACTAGCTACGGCAAAATTCCTCTGATAGCAACAGGGATGATTGACCGTCAAAAGGGTTTTAAGTTGGCAGGACGTGTAAATGCGGTGAGTGTGGCTGATGCCCAAGAAACTCTGAAAGTGAAGTTACCTGTGACGGTGAGTGGAGTAGCTAAAGCTGATTTGCAGATTGTGGGGAGTTTAGAAGAACCTGTGTTATTGGGTACTGCCTCGACTGTAAAAACTGCCAGAGTCGATAAGGTTGATTTTCGGAGTTTTAGTAGTAAATTCGAGCTTGCTACGGCAAAATCTCTAATTACTTTCCGGGATATTCAAGGGCAAACTACTGATGGGGGACAGGTTAGGGGGGGTGGAACAGTTAAACTTGGTCTAGTTCCCCAATTAGATTTTAACTTGACTGCGAAGAATATTTTGGGGGATGCGATCGCTCAAACTTATAATATCACTCCTCCCTTCTCCATTGGCACTGTGTCCGCTACAGCTTTAGTTAGTGGAGGGGGTAACAAAATTGAAACTTTAGTCAAATGGCAAGCACCCCAGGCTAAATACGCCGCCACTGGTGAGACAATCGTTAACCCGGATCTGAGTCTATCTTTCCGCAATGTAGTTGCGAATGTTGGTGGTGGAATTGTAAGTGGTGATGGTAGTTATGTTAAACAACGTTGGCAAGCAGTAGCATCTGCAAAAGGTGTGAATTTAACGCCCTTCGCTAACGAACAAAAACTGGAAAATATTTCTTTAGTAGGAGCAAAATTTAATGGTAGGTTGCAGTTAACGGGGAGTTCAGAACCTTTTAAAATAGAAACGATTCGCACAGAAGAGGCAGGGATTCAAATTGCTGGGGGTAGAATTTCTATTTCTGATATAACTTTAGAAGACCAGAATTTTACAGCCCAATTAGTCGCGACAAATGTACGTTTAGGGCAAATATTAAAACAGTCTCTCCCAATATTAAATAATCCCCTCGCTGGTAAATTCCAAATTGCTGGTAATCTTCAAGATTTGAATCTCAATGGTCTTAGTGGTAGTGGTGAAGCCCGTCTTGATGTTGGCAATGGTGGTGTTAAACTTTCTAATATACAATTGGCTGATGGTCGTTATCAAGCCCAACTGGGAGTTAATAATTTACCTTTACAACGATTAGCAGATGTACCTCCAGAATTACGAGGTTTATTAGCCGGTCAATTTAAAGTAGCCGGAACTGTAGAATCCTTTGCACCCCAAACTATCCAAGCCAGAGGTCAAGGATTTTTAAATTTACCAAGTGGTAAAATTACAGCCAGTAATATTCAACTAGCTAATGGTCGTTACCAAGGTTTAGTTAGTGCTTCAGATTTACAATTAAGTCGTTTAAATCAACAATTGTCAGGACGAGGAGATGGTGAATTACAAGTAGTTGGTAGGGTGGAATCTGCTAAATTAGCTGATGTTCGGGCTGCTGGTTTGGTGCGGATTCGAGGCTTAAAGGAACTTAATTCGCCTTTAAATGCAGCATTGGCTTGGGACGGGCAGAAAATGACAATTGCTCAAGCTAGAAGCAATAATTTGAATGCCAGTGGTTATATTTTAGCTAATGCCCAAAAACCAGGTATTCCAGAAATTACGCAATTAAATCTGAATATCCAAGCCCAAAATTACGATCTTCAAAAGTTACCTGTAAAAATTCCTAATTTATCCACCGTCAAAGGGAAAGCCGATTTTCAAGGACAGCTAACAGGGAATTTAAATAGGCCAAATATTAGAGGTGTGTTGAGTTTAAGAAATTTGGCTTTACAGGAATTTGCCTTTGAACCAATGTTAACTGGTAACGTCAATGTAGTTCAAGGACGGGGGGTGAATGTAGACTTAGCAGGAAAAAAAGACCGTTTAGCCCTGAATTTGAATATTAAGAATCGTCCCAACTCCTTCCTAGTCAAGTGGAAAGAAGCATTTGCTACAGGGGAAGCAGTAGGTAACGATTGGGGGTTAAAAGTCGAGAAATTCCCGTTAAAAGCCTTTAATTTAACCGTTCCTGGTCAAACCGTCGTGGGTAACGGGGCAATAGGTGGGTTATTAACAGGAGATTTGCAATTTAATCAACAGACCAATGCAGCCAAGGGAAATATAGCGATCGCTCAACCCCAATTTAGCAGAATTAAGGGCGATCGCTTCAGTACCCAATTTACCTACAACAACGACACAGCCGAACTCACCAACAGCGAATTTATTACAGGAAACAGTCGTTACACCTTTGAAACTACCGTCCAAAAAATTAGCAAAGTCCCCGAAATTAGAGCCAAAATTAATATTCAACAAGGTGACGTTCAAGATGTCCTTATCGCCGCCCAAATCTTTCAAATCCAAGACTTACAACGGGGTTTAACACCACGAACCTACGGTACATCTAGCGACTTATCCATTAAATCCCAAGGACTACCAAATCAACCACTAATTAACCAAATCCAGCGTCTTTATGAAATAGACGCACTACTAGCCACCGCAGAACAAAAACGACTAGAATCTACACCAATCCCAGAATTACAAGACTTAAAAGGAATTTTTGACGGAGAAATCGTCATCAATACCGCTACCCGTGACGGACTTGCATTTAAATTTAACTTAGAAGGACAAAATTTTATTTGGGGTAGAGAAGACGAACCAAATCGTTTTTATCGTGCTGATAAAGTAATTGCCAGAGGAGGAGTCAGAAAAGGTATTTGGCGATTACAACCTCTACGCATCGAATCAAACAAACAACTTATCGCCTTTAAAGGAAACATTGGTGGTGATGAACAATCTGGTCAATTAGAAGTTAAAAATTTCCCCGTTGACATATTAAATAACTTCGTTAAACTCCCAGTAGGAATTACAGGAAATCTTAACGCCAATGCAGCATTAGCTGGTAACATAGCCAATCCCCAAGCCAGAGGAGAATTAACAATCACCGAAGGAACACTCAACAAAAGCAAAATAGAATCAGCTAATGCCGGCTTTAGTTACGCCAATGGACGCTTAAATTTTGGCAGTAATGTCATAGCTACAGGTACAGAACCAGTAACAGTTACCGGCAGCATTCCCTACAAATTACCCTTTGCTTCTGTAGAACCAGACAACAATCAAATCAATTTAGATGTGAAAGTTAAAAACGAAGGATTAGCGCTTTTAAATCTATTAACTAATCAAATAGCCTTCGAGAATGGTCAAGGAGTATTAGATATTACAGTTAGAGGAACAAGAAAACAACCATTAGTTAATGGTATTGCTTCATTAGACAATGCCAGTTTTTCAGCCCAAGCCTTGCCAGGAAAACTCACCAATATTTCTGGTAAAGCCCAATTTGATTTTGACCGGGTTTTAGTAGAAAATCTCCAAGGTAAGTTTAGTAATGGTAAAGTAGAAGCAGCCGGAGAAATTCCCATTTTCAACAATCAACAAATTAATATAGAAAATCCCCTCACCGTTAATTTAGAAAAATTAGCTTTGAATCTCAAAAGTTTATATCAAGGAAATGCCAGTGGTAAATTAAAAATTACCGGTTCTGTCCTAAATCCTTTAATTGGTGGTCAGATAGAATTATCTAATGGTCAGGTAATCCTAGCACAATCAGAGTTATCTAGCAAAGGTAACAGCAATTTTAAGCCATCAAAGGTCACTACTAATAATCAAAATACAACAGACGTTGGTGGAGTTACAAAACTCAAAAATTTAGAATTGAATTTAGGAAAAAATGTCCAAATTACCCAACTACCAGTTTTACGTTTTTTAGCAACTGGGGATTTAATTGTAAATGGTTTATTGAGTGATCCCATTCCTGAAGGAACAATCAAACTTACCCAAGGGGGAGTCAACTTATTTACTACCCAATTAAAATTAGCTCGTGGATATGAACACACTGCAACTTTTAGAACAGGTCAACCCCGTGATCCAGACTTAAATATTCGTTTATCAGCCAAAGTATTAGATGTAATTCAAAATATTGATCTGGGTAGACAAACTTCTACAGGATTAGCCGCTTTAGAAGGTGTGCGGATTGAAGCAAGTATCAAAGGTGCTGCTAGTAAAATTGATGAAAATCTACAGTTAAAAAGCAGTCCCACGCGATCGCAAACCGAAATCGTCACTCTTTTAGGCGGTGGATTTGCCCCTGGTGAAGGAGGTGGCGATAGTACATTGGGGTTAATTAATATAGCTGGTTCGGCTGTATTTAATAATTTTCAAGGTGCATTTAACCAAATTGGTAATGCCTTTGGTTTAAGTGAATTGCGTTTATTTCCGACTATTATTTCCGATAGGCCTGAATCGGGTAGAAATAATTCAACTCTAGAATTAGCCCTAGAAGCTGGTGTTGATATTTCTACTAAGTTTTCAATTTCCACTATCAAAATTTTAACAGCTAATGATCCCTTTCAGTTGGGGATTAATTACCGCTTAAATGAAGAGTTTCGCTTGCGTACTTCCACAAACTTCACCGATGATAGTCGTGCAGTATTTGAATTTGAAAGAAGATTTTAAATCAGGAGTAGAGAGAAGTTAGATTTTCTAGTTTTCCTAGACTATTTATACTAAAAACGATGGGGACATGGACTTTGAAAAAATTATCAAAAACCCAGATTTCTATACCACAACAATAATTTTCAACGCCTATCTACTTAGTAACTGTTCACAGGATGAATTAGGCTACCAGAAAAAATAAGTAGAAAGATATGGTAGAGTAGAAGGCATGGAAAAAATCAGCCTCATCTGCCACACCTATAAAACGGAAATACCGTCCACGGATTGGGAACAGACTCCAACCAGTGCTTCTCTACTCCCACAAGTTCCTGCCCCTAAATAAGTTATAAATGCTGCTGTGTTTTACGTAGTTATTCATTTGTACTTCAGATGAATTAGCTTGTGATTTTTATAGCTGTAACTACTTCACACATTCTATTTCACGGTATTTAAGTCACCAATTACCCCTGTGAACCGTTACGTGACATATAGCTAATCATTAGTATTTTATATTAGAACCAAAGTTTGTAAACCTTTACAAAAATAGACTTTCAGCTAAAAACCTGTGTAATTAAGGGTGGGGTAAACCCCACCCCCACAGTGTTAAAATGATTGGGAACAAATTTGATATTTGAGAGTTTAATTTTCCCTATTCCTTGGCAATCACAATATCATTTGATTTAATTACAGCATAAGCTTCTTCTCCCTCAGTCAAGCCTAATTCTTCGGCAGAAACTCTGGTAATAATGGAAGTTAACTCAACTTTATGTACAATTTCTAAAGTAACTTCAGTATTAACTGTTCCTGGCTTCAGTTTTTTGACTATTCCCTTCAGAACATTGCGAGAACTAACTTTTAATGGTTTTTTGTGACTAATAATTTCCATTTCCTCTATGTTAGGTTCAGTTTTTTCCTCTATAGTTGGTGATATGGAATATTTATTCAGTCCACGCACTAATTCACGCAATATTTCAGTTTTGGTGCGTTGGGAGTTTTGACAAAACTCCTCTAAAATCTTTTTCTCTTCCTCAGAAGTTTGAAATGTCACCCAACCTTGTTCTTTTCTTGGCATAATATTACCAATTTATTTGGTATGTATATTTTATTTATCTTGTATATGATCCTAGCAAGGACGAATCATTTTAAATTTTAAATTTTAAAGACGTTCAAGTTCCCTGTTCCCTGTTCTCTGTTCCCTGTTCCCTGGTTATATGAGTTACTGTCTTAATCCCCTTTGTTCAAAATCAGAAAATCCCCATGATGTCAAGTTTTGCGTGACCTGTGGGACAAAATTGCTGCTGAAAGAACGCTATCGTGCTATCAAACCCATAGGACAAGGGGGTTTTGGCAGAACTTTTTTAGCAGTGGATGAGGATAAACCATCAAAACCGCGCTGTGTGATTAAGCAATTTTACCCCCAAGCCCAAGGTACTAATACTGTGCAGAAGGCTGTGGAGTTGTTTACCCAAGAAGCAGTACGGTTGGATGAATTGGGTCAACATCCGCAAATACCGGAACTTTTGGCATATTTTGCCCAAGATAGTAGACAATATCTTGTACAAGAATTTATTGATGGTGGTAATTTAGCCCAGGAGTTAGGGAAAAGAGGCGCTTTTGGGGAAACGCAGATTCGACAATTACTGAATGATTTATTGCCAGTTCTCCAATTTTGCCATGATAGACAGGTGATTCACCGTGATATAAAACCGGAGAATATTATTTTGCGGGGGAGTGATAACAAACTGGTAATAGTGGATTTTGGTGCGGCTAAATCTGCCACGGGTACAAACCTCAATCATACAGGGACAAGTATTGGTAGTCCTGAATACGTCGCCCCGGAACAAATGAGAGGTAAGGCGACTTTTGCCAGTGATATTTATAGTTTAGGTGTAACTTGTATTAATCTATTAACAGAGCGATCGCCCTTCGATAGCTACGACACCGACAACGCCACCTGGCTTTGGCAACAATACCTGAAAACACCTATCAGTCAACAATTGAGTCAAATTATTGACAAAATGGTGGCAATCATCCCCAATCGTCGTTATCAAACAGTTAATCAAGTTCTGAATGATTTAAATCTTCATCAGCCACCACCAACTATCATTACTAAACCAGTCAGCCAAACACCAAATACCTCTCCCAGCAAAGTCTCCAATCAAATTGATCGAGAATTAGAAGAAATTAAAACTCAATTTACTAGCGGTGGTAAAGTCCAACCTGGCAATATTCCCACACAACCACCCAATATCCAACCTCAGACTAAGGATAAAATAGACCAAGAATTAGAAGAAATTAAAACTCAATTTACCTAACTTAATAATAAAGGAGTATTCAAAAATGTTGGCACATATTCTAGCGTTAATCGTAGCAGTTGGTAGTTTAACCATTTACATAGCAGCTTTTTTCTTCCCTGAAATCCATCGCAAGAATGATTTTATTTGGAGTGGAGTCGGACTTTTTTACGCCTTGGTATTGTGGATTTTTGCCCCACGTCTTACAGGAGGTCTATTGCTGGGTCATGTAGCAAGTGTAGCTCTATTAGTTTGGTTTGGCTGGGAAACTCTTTCATTACGTCGGCAACTTACACCCCAAATACAGCAAACACCAATCCCCAATCCTGAAGTTGTAAAATCTAGTTTACAAGAACAAGTATCTAAGTTTTCTTTACAGGAAAAATTGAGTCAGTGGCAAAAGGCTGTGAGTGGTATCTTTGGCGGTATAAAAGATCGGATACAGCCCCCAAAACAAAAACCAGTGGTTGAAATTATCGACAATACTACCACCGTTCCACCAGAACCGAGCCAAACTGAAACACCAATAGAAGAGGTAACGGTTCTTGCATCAGAACAACCAACAGCCATTTTACCACCAGTTGTTCACCCAAATCCACCATCTGCTGAATTGGTAGAAGCAGCACAACAGCAACCCGATGAAACACCAAATATTCCTGTGGAAGAAATTGCCCCAGATGCCATACTAGCACCTCCAGCAGAAGCACCACCGACAGATTAATAGATGAGAGGATTAGATTCCCTTCTCTTCCCCTTACCCCGCATCTGTGGCAAAATAGAAGATTGTAACCAGTAAAAATATTGTTAAGGTAATTTAGTGAGTCAAACTGCCCAATCTACAGCAAATTTACGTCGTGTTGTTTTTCCGTTTACAGCGATCGTCGGCCAGGAAGAAATGAAATTGGCACTGCTGTTAAACGTGATTGATCCCAAAATTGGTGGTGTAATGATTATGGGCGATCGCGGCACCGGCAAATCAACAACCATCCGCGCCCTAGCCGATCTCCTACCAGAAATCCCCGTCGTTGCCAATGACCCTTTTAACAGTGACCCCAGTGATCCAGACTTGATGAGTGATGAAGTTCGTCAACAGGTAGCACAAGGGGCAGAAATTCCCATAGCTACCAAAAAAGTCCAAATGGTAGACCTGCCACTGGGCGCGACAGAAGACCGGGTTTGTGGTACAATCGACATCGAAAAAGCCTTATCTGAAGGTGTAAAAGCCTTTGAACCAGGACTCCTAGCCAAGGCTAACCGGGGTATTCTCTACGTTGATGAAGTTAACTTATTAGATGACCATTTAGTAGACGTACTTCTTGATTCTGCGGCCAGTGGATGGAACACCGTGGAACGGGAAGGTATTTCTATCCGTCACCCAGCGCGTTTTGTTCTCGTTGGTTCAGGAAACCCCGAAGAAGGGGAACTGCGTCCGCAATTACTTGATCGTTTTGGGATGCACGCCGAAATCCACACTGTCAAAGAACCAGCGTTACGGGTGCAAATCGTCGAACAACGGGCAGAATTTGACCAAAATCCCCCCGACTTTACCGAAAAATATCAAACCCAGCAAGAATCATTACAACAAAAAATCGTCAATGCCCAAGAATTATTACCAAAAGTTAACCTTGACTATGATTTGCGGGTGAAAATTTCTGAAGTTTGTTCAGAATTGGATGTAGACGGGTTGCGGGGTGACATCGTTACCAACCGTGCTGCTAAAGCCTTAACTGCCTTTGAAGGACGCACAGAAGTAACTATTGACGACATCCGCCGAGTAATTACATTATCCCTGCGTCACAGATTGAGAAAAGACCCTCTAGAGTCAATTGATTCTGGCTATAAAGTCGAAAAAGTTTTTAGTCGCGTCTTTGGTGTAGAATTACCAGATAATACTGTACAAAAAAATGGTGCAGCCACGAAAGTAGGAGTTAAGTAGGGTTGGCTGAAAAAGTCTTGTGATTAGGGCTAAGAGCCAGAAAGGGCGTATTGCAATACGCCCATACAGGAGAAAGAATTGTGATGAGTGAGGGGCGATCGCCCCAGGTTTTTGCCCCTTGGAGATTCTGGAATAACCGCCCCCATTCATGGAAGGCAATGGTCAGGGGATTATGAGATTTAATGGGGTGGATGAGTCCGTAAGAAATGGAGCGATCGCTGCGTTCGTCGGCACAAGTACCAAATAAGCGATCGAAAATAATCAACACGCTTAGTCCTTTTTTTGGGTTTCTGATTCTAGGTAAGCAATTGTTCAATATACTGGGATGGAGAACCTTTGCGATCGCCACCGTTATCATGAGTCAAGCGTCTGAGTCTCAGTCATCATTATTGCCATTATTAGCAAACCTAGAGTCGCTACTGTTGGGTATTGTGGCGATCGCCCAAATCATTGTGACGCTGTTTTCATCGTTGCCAAATTTACTTTTTATCAATCTTTTAGGATTGGGATGTTTTACTGCTCTGGGACGAATAAAACCACATCAGACTTTCTCGAAGTTGATGTATACTCTGATAGAATTTTGTCTTATTTTCTATTTAGCTATTGTTAGTAATATTGCCTTACCGACTGCATTATTTGTGGTATTGGTCATTCGTAATTGTTTGTTGTGGGAGGGAGGCTACCGCAATTGGGTGACGATATTATCCCTCTTTGGAGCAATTGGGACATTAACGCATAAATTATCGAATGAAATCTTGCTGTTTAATTTTCATTCCGAACAGATTGTGCTGAGTTGGATCGCATTGTCTATAACATTTAGTCTAGGAATTTTATTTCTCCAGCTACTAGTAGATGCAGGACTTAAAGAACAACAGCGGCAGAAAGAATTAGCGATCGCTAATACTCGTTTGCGGCAATATGCGCTCCGGGTTGAAGAATTAGCAACAGTGCAAGAACGCAATCGGATTGCCCGTGATATTCATGATTCCTTAGGCCATTCCTTGACCGTCTTTGGAATTCATTTGGAAGGAGCATTGCGCCTATTGAAATCCGATCCAGCACAAGCTGAGGAACTGCTTTTGGAAATCAAACAACTCAATACTACGACGCTAAGGGAAGTGAGGGAATCCGTCAGCGCATTGCGCTCCGATCCATTGCAGGAGAAAAACTTGGAGGAGGCGATCGCTATCCTGATCACAGACTTCCATAAGTCAACAGGTGTCTTGCCCGCCTTAGATAATCAACTCAAGGCTACCCTGTCCCACGATCGTAACATTGTGATTTATCGTATTTTGCAAGAGAGTCTCACAAATGTTCGCAAATATGCGGCAGCAACAACCGTCAATATTGTTATTGCTCAATCAATTCAGGACGTACAAATTACGATAGAAGATAATGGTCAGGGATTTGATTTAAGCCAAAATGCCACGGGCTTTGGCCTCCAAGGGATGAGAGAACGAGTATTGGCGCTTATGGGTCAGCTTGAAATTTTCACCGCACCCAATCAAGGGTGTCGTATAATAGCGACATTACCCCTCTCAGAACACATAGGATGATTCGCTTACTCCTGGTTGATGATCAAGATTTAATTCGTCGGGGATTAAAAGCATTGCTAGGCACTGATCCAACCCTGGAAGTGGTGGGTGAGGCCGCCAATGGGCAAGAGGCCGTGACACAAGTGGCTCATCTCAATCCTGATGTGGTGCTGATGGATGTGCGAATGCCCAGTACCGATGGAGTGGCTGGCACTCAGCAAATTTGTCAGCAGTTTCCCGACACAAAAGTGCTGATGCTGACGACATTTGATGACCAGGAATATGTCACGCAAGCCCTCCAAGCTGGGGCATCGGGCTATTTGCTCAAAGATACTCCCTTTGATGAACTGACCCAGGCGATCGCCCTTGTCCACAAAGGATACACCCAAATCGGACCAGGACTGGCCACTCAGGTTCTAACTCACCCCACCCCTGTAAACTCAGGGGATCTAGAACCTTGGTTAGGGTTATCTGAACGGGAACAAGATATCGTCCGGTTAGTCGCTCAAGGGCATAACAATCGGGAAATTGCTCAATCGCTCCACATTGCTGAAAAGACGGTAAAAAATTACCTGACCAATATTCTAAGTCAATTAGGCTTGCGCGATCGCACCCAACTGGCGATCGCCTCCCTTAAAGTGGGATTTCCCAATCGGTAATTTCAACATTTTGAATACTATCTGATTGGGACTAAAGTCCCCAAAACATCAGGACTATGCGCTCTACTGGCAAGACAAAAGAGTAGTTAGGGTTGATTCATAAACGTTTAGCACACAAGGAGCGATTGCTATGAACAGCCTGACTAAAACCCAACGCCAAAATATCAAGAATCTGTTCAACGATATCAAAACGAGTATTAATGTTTCTCGTTCAGACATTGACTTTACCTCATTCAGACAACAGGTAAAAGCGACATTGGAGGATAGAACGTTGACCAGAGGCGAATTTCGCTCCATGCAAAAGGATATAAAGACAATGATTCGTGAGGCTGATATTTCCCAGGAAGACGCTCAAACCCTGTTGACAGACTGGAAACAAATTGCCGTTGAAGCAGGGGTCAAAAAACCTCCTACCCTTTCTCAGGAGCAAAAGCAAAATGTCGAGACCTTAATTTCAGACCTCCAAAATAGTGTGGATTCTCCCCCTGACCAAGAATTAGTGGACGACTTGAAAACAACCTTAACAGAGGCGTTCAGCGATGGTGCCCTGACTCAATCGGAATTAGTGGCGATCGCCACTGACACTATTGAGGTTGTCGCTTCTGTGGGGATTACTCCCGAAGAGGCCCGTACTATTTTCTACGATTTGCAAAACATCGCCAACGCTTCTCTATTGCCCAGAACCAATGACAATCTCACAGGCACCGATGGGGATGACATCCTCTGGGGCGGACTTGGGAACGACGGGCTGACGGGGGCTGGAGCCAATGGTGGTGTAGGTGAAGTGGACTGGTTGATTGGTGGCGGCGGCCAAGACCGGTTTGTGTTGGGTGATAGCCAACGGGCTTTCTATAATGATGGCCAAGTTTTGACGGCAGGACTGGCAGATTTTGCCGCAGTTTTGGACTTTAATGCTAACCATGATGTGATTGAACTGCATGGCTCGGCTGCGAACTACCAATTAGCCGAAGTTCCCTCTAGCATGGGCATCTCAGGGACAGGGATCTATCAGATAGAAGGATTGAATACTCCAGAACTGATTGGGGTGGTCGTGGGTGTGACACTGGCCGATATGTCGTCAGGGTTTTCCTTTGTTTAGGATCTGCACAGAAATAAAAGACTCGATCGGCGATCGCGTAGGTTTTCTACTTCAACCCAATGCTCACAGACTTTAGCCAGAAAAGCGATCGCCAATCGCAGATAATAGCCATTCCTATCACCTAAAATATCAATTAAAATTCAGGTGGAAAATGCTATTTTTAAGGATGCGATCGCACAATCTTTAAACATAAGATTCATTTTTGTCCTGAAATATCAGTACAAATGTATATTTGATACATTAATATAAAAAAATTAACGATTATTACGAATTGACAAAATTAATTCAATCTTAACTTGTTACCAATGGTGTTAACTAGCGATTTTGCTCTGATGTGACTATGATAAATATAGTCTGTAAAGAAATGTAAATAGTGTAATGCAGGATAAAGTCATTGTCGTTGTTGGCGCTACTGGTGGGATTGGTTCAGCATTAATTCGTCAACTTGCTCCCACAGGGGCAAAATTGGTATTAGCAGCGCGAAATAGGGCAGCTTTAACAACATTGGCTGATGGTTTATCATCCCCAGTGTTAACAGTCCCCACTGATATCACTCAACCCCAGGAAGTGAACAATTTAATTCAAGCTACTTTAAATGAGTTTGGTCAAATTGACGTTTTAGTAAATGCCGCCGGTGCTGGTATCCTCAAATCCTACAACAGCTTAGAACCAGCAGATTTAGATAGAATGCTAGATGTCAATTTAAAAGGCAGTTTTTACACTACTCAAGCTGCTGCCCAACAGATGCAAAAACAAAAATCTGGTCATATCTGTAATGTAGTAGGAATTTTGGGTAAGCATTCCATGGCAATGGCCTCTGCTTATTCGGCTTCTAAATTTGGTGTTGTTGGTTTTAGTAAGTGTATGGCTGAGGAGTTGAAACGCTTTGGTGTTAAATTCACTCTTTTTTACTTTGGTGGGGTTGATTCTGCTTTTTGGGATCATGTTAGCTTAAAGGTAGACCGGAAAAAAATGCTCAGTTGTCAAACGGCTGCTAATGCAATTTTTTATGCTTTGTCCGCTGAACCTCAAGCTGTACCTATGGAAATTAATATTCAACCTGATAGCCATTTGTTTTTCTAGTTTGGAAATTATTGCTGAAGAAATAAATGGAAATCTAGCAAAAAAGCCAAAATTTACAGATATATCACCTGTTGCGCTGGATTTTCAGAAATTAAATTATGCTTCAAATTGATCACGTTCACTTCTATGTAGAAGATGCCCAAGTGTGGCGGGATTGGTTTGTTAATTATCTAGGGTTCCAAGCCGTTGTTAATTCCCAGTTTCCCGTTCTCTCTCATCAAGGGAGTTTATCACACACGGTTACTGAAGTTGTGAAAAGTGGAACTGTCTACTTTTTACTGTCTTCTCCACTGTTACCTAACAGCCCAGTGGCTGAGTTTTTGCGCCAGTATAAACAAGGAGTGAGAGATGTAGCTTTTAGGGTGGAAAATGTGGAAACAGCGATCGCTCTCGCCCAAAAAAATGGAGCTACCATCCTTCAACCTATTCAAGATCATTTATCCTATAAATTCGCTAAAATCGCGGCTTGGGGCAGTTTAACTCATACATTGATCGAAAGACATACGGTAGATATTCAATCTTCATTTACTAACAATCACCTATTTACTGCTATAGATCATGTAGTCTTAAATGTGGCAGTCGGTGATTTAAAACCTGCTGTCAGTTGGTATCAAAATATTCTCGATTTTCAACCCCAACAAGCTTTTCAAATTAAAACCGAATACTCTTCTTTACACAGTCAAGTTATGATTTCCGCCAATGGTAAAGTACAATTACCGATTAATGAACCAACTTCACCCAATTCTCAAATTCAGGAGTTTTTAGAGGTGAATCGCGGGGCAGGAATCCAGCATATTGCTTTACATACAATTGATTTAGTCAGTGCGATCGCTCGTTTTCGATCTGCTGGTTTATCCTTTCTCCGTGTCCCTCAAACCTACTACACAGAACTACAGCAACGTACAAAATTCCCCCTCTCACCCCAAGAATTAAGAGCGATCGCTCAACAAGAAATCCTAGTAGACTGGCAAAAAGACGCTCCTCTCGGTGCTTTATTGTTACAAATCTTCACCCAGCCAATTTTCGGTGAACCCACCTTTTTCTTTGAATTTATCGAACGTCGTTCCCAAGCAGTTGGTTTTGGTGAAGGCAATTTTCGCGCTTTATTTGAAGCCATTGAAATTGAACAGATTAAACGTGGTTTTATTTAAGACAGGGGGCAGCACTTCGGCTACGCTCAGTGACCGGGGGCAGGGGAGGCAGCACTTCTCTACGAGACGCTTCGCGGTAAGCGTCAGCTATGCCGTTAGGCTTTACGGCTACGCTCAGTGACCGGGGGGCAGGGGAGGAATAATTAATTTATGACCAATCACCAATTACCAATTACCAATTACCAATTACCCATTACCCATTACCCATTACCCATTACCCATTACCCATTACCCATTACCAATCACCCATTACCAATCACCAACTAATGCTGAGACTAATTACAGACTTTGATGGACCAATTATGGATGTATCCGAGCGATACTATCGAGTTTATCAAATGTGCCTAGAAAAAACTCGATATCCTGACCAAGCAGTGACAGAACTCACTAAAGCGGAATTTTGGCAACTCAAGCGATCGCACACTCCTGAACAGCAAATAGCCTTCAAATCAGGACTCAACCCAGAACAAGCAGAAAAATTTTCCCAACTGCGAAAACAAACAGTACACACACAACCTTACTTTGAATATGATATCCCTGTATCTATCGCCATGGCTGCACTGCTAAGAACTCAAAAAGCTGGTATCGACTTAGTAGTTATGACCATGCGACGGGTTCGAGAACTTGACTATGCCTTTAATAAGTACAACTTAGGTCAATTTTTTCCCCCAGATCGCCGTTATTGTCTCAGTAACGACTACATCAAAACCCGCGACGTTGATGATAAACCTCTCTTAATGACCAGGGCCTTAGCAGAAATACCCCCTGCTACTCATACCTGGATGGTAGGAGATACGGAAGCTGATATTGCCGCCGCCAAAAAGCATGATATTAACATGATAGCTGTAGAATCAGGCATCCGCGATCGCACACAATTAGAAATTCATCAACCAAACTTCATAGTTAAAGACTTATACGCTGCCGTAGATGTAATTCTCAACAGCTAAAGACCTGATTAAAAATGGGTGCTTGTACTTGATAAATTTGTACAAATTCACCCATTATACATCTCCAGAAACTAAATATGCGTTATCTACAATGCTTGTAAAGACGTTCCATGGAACGTCTCTACCTTTTCACCAGATGTCTATTACCTAACGTAAAAAACTGCTAACCAACCACATCACAATAAACGTCAACACCGTAGAAAACTGATTAGTTGATAAATTAATCAATCGTAGTTCTTGCTGCAAGAACCCAGCCAGAAATCCACCAACAATCAAACCAGCAATTAAACTCACAAATGAGAATATAACAGATCGAAAAATTTTGCCTTCTTTTTGATTGAGAAAATAAGTGCTAATTCCTGCTCCTATCACCAATACCAACTGCAAAATCTGATCTCCCCCACCAGGGTACAATACAGTAACACCAGATAAACCTGCATACCAAACTCCTGGTAGCAGCACCTCTCTGAGACTCGGCTGATCTAACATCCGTTGCAGCCATGCTGGAGAGCGCTGAGAGATAATAGGATTTTCCTTAGTAGTAGATTGTTCTGGCAAATCAGGAAAGCGGATACGTTCAGGTACTTTGATTTTACCTTCTTGGCGCATCCGTAGGCGCTCCATCAGAATAGCATCATAAGCTGCTTCAATCATTTCCAGATTTTTGCCTTCACCAACCTGTTGCTCTAACAAGCGATTACGAGCATCCTGAATTTCATCAAAACTAGCATCTTCTGATACCCCAAGTTTTTCGTAAGGATTTTGATCACTCATCTAAAACCTCCAGGAGACTCCAGCTAAATCCGTACTCAAATTAGCAACGAGAACAATGGAGAGTAAATTATCAAACATCTCTTGAATATTTTTCTGCATGGCAATTGAACGATTTACAAATCTTTTCCTATACATCAATGAGTGAATTAATCTTTTTTTGTATCTATTAACCATATTTAGTCTTAGGTAGTCTTTTTTAGAACAAAAAGAACCTCAAGTTGGTAAATGTCTCGACGAGATATTTATCCTCTATCAGGATAGTAGCACGGGTTCGTTGAATCGACATAGCAATTCCCTCTCTAGGCAGCTAATTTTTAGATTTTGTCCGCACCTCAATTATGTCCTGGAAAAATGGAAGGGCAAGAAAGGGAGAATAATTCAATTCCTTAGGACTTACACCTGTCATTGGGACGGTGGTAAGCAATCTCCAACCCATTTATTCCATACCCCGTAGGTAAGTCCTGTTCCTGTTAAGCATTGCCTATTTGGCCAAAATATAAAGTGTTCTATTTGACAAACAGCCTTGACTAAGGTGAGAATACTTATTTAGTAGATACAGTAAAGTGGTAAGTTAGTAAAAACAACATTATCTCTTTTACTAATTAACTATTGTGATTATAGTTTGTTTGAGTTTGTTGAGAATAATCAGGATAATCACACGGTAGCCTTGTAAATTCTTAATTACTGCCCACAGTGAACCCTGCGTTTATACGCAGTTCTCGTGTTAATCATCAAAAATTTTGTGTAAAGTGATGGTCATGGCTCCTGCCAAGATACTTGTAGTTGATGACGACCCTGCGGTTCGCAATTTAATTCAACGCTTTTTGATTAAACAGAACTATCAAGTAGAAGCTGCTGAAGATGGCAAAACAGCCTTAGCTATCTTTGAGCAATTTAACCCAGACTTGGTAATTCTAGATGTGAACTTGCCAGATGTCATCGGCTTTAACCTTTGTCAAGATATGCAAAGTCGTAACGGCGTTTTTGTCCTCATGCTGACAAGCCGTACAGACGAAACTGATAAGATTCGTGGTTTTTCTAAAGGTGCTGACGACTATCTCACCAAACCATTTGGTCTAGGTGAACTAGAAGTCAGAGTGGCTGCAATTTTGAGGAGACAACGGGTTGTAACAACTGCTGAACAAAAACGTCTAGTCTTTGAAAAGCTGATGATTGATCCAGTACGTCGGGAAATAACGCTTAATGATCAACCCATACCTTTAACAGCCTTAGAATTTGACCTGTTGCATTTTTTAGCAAGTCATCCAGGTAAAGTTTGGCGACGGGCCGAACTAATCCAAGAGGTGTGGGACTATGAATATGTCGGTGATCAGCGGGTCGTAGATGTCCATATTGGTCAAATTCGCAAGAAAATAGAAGTTGATGCTAGTCAACCAATATTAATTCAAACTGTGCGTGGTGTAGGTTACAAATTTGAATGTCCTACTCATCCCCAACAGTCAGACTCTCCATCATCGTAAGTAGTCGGACAAAATTAAATTCATTCGTTGAGAGAGGGAACAGCGGTATGGCTAACGCCACGCTTCGCGGTAAGCGTCAGCTATGCCTTTAGGCTTTACGGCTCCGCTCACCGACCAGGAACAGGGAACAGCTGTTGAGAGTTCAGAATTGAACTCCTCCAGCATCCCCGTTTTTTAAATCCGGGGATTGTCAAAAAACTGGTCAGGTTACTGTGATCTAGCAATGCTCGAACAAAGTTTCTAGATAAACACGAGCCGCACGGCGATCGCTATCTCCATTTTGTAGCAAAAATAGTGATAACGCCGCCTTTAAAACCCGGTTTTGGTCCCAGTCAGGATGGGTTGCTAAATAGCTTTCTAAAGATTCTTGCAGCGTTTCGGGAACTTCCGTCGAAATATTAACTGTTCCGCGCATAAAATTTTTCCTCTATTCAGATCAATTAAAAGGTAAGCCGCCTTATTGTGCTATCAGGGGAGGGGTTTGTCAATGCTGCGAAATGTTAACAATTTTTTTAAAAAGAATAAATGCTCACGCAATAATCAGGCTTTGAGTCATGTTTTTGTTACATAACTTTATGAAAACTCAGTTATCAAAGGTCAGTAGAGAGGAAAACGGGAAATCCCCAACAAAGCAGCAAGAGCCGATTGGGTCGTAGATCATCTGTGGAAAACTGCCATAGTCCTGTGGAAACTCTGTGGAATGAGTGAGGAAAATAGCAGTTAATGATAAGAATTACAAAAATTCACTGGCGGCGTTTATGCAGATGGCGATAAACTGATTTTAGATCAACTTGATGGTAGGCTAAGGCAACGAGGGTATGATAGAATAGGTCTGCGACTTCACCAGCGATCGCATCAGGATCATCATCCTTACAGGCCATAACCACCTCGGCACTTTCTTCGCCAATCTTTTTCAAAATCTTGTTATCCCCACCCGCCAATAGCTTACAGGTATAAGAATCTTCATTGGGATGGTCACGGCGATCGCATACTATTTGAAACAACTGGGATAGCATATCCCCCGGTGGCGGCACAATTTTCTCTTCTACT
Organism: Cronbergia sp. UHCC 0137; assembly: GCF_034932285.1. NCBI lineage: Bacteria > Bacillati > Cyanobacteriota > Cyanophyceae > Nostocales > Nostocaceae > Cronbergia > Cronbergia sp. UHCC 0137. The sequence continues at coordinate 43,258 of NZ_JAYGHC010000026.1, read as the reverse complement.
TGATGGAAACAACTACGTTCCCCAGTATGGCAAGCAATATCTCCTATTTGCTCCACCCCAATCAACAAAGCATCGCTATCACAGTCATAACGAATGCTCTCCACCTTTTGAATATGCCCAGAAGTCGCCCCCTTATGCCATAACTCCTGACGAGAACGACTCCAAAACCAAGTTTCTCCAGTTTCTAAAGTCTTTAATAAGGAATCCTGATTCATCCACGCCATCATCAACACCGTTCCATCCAAAAAGTCTTGGATAATGGCCGGTACTAACCCCTTGTCATCGTAGCGGACTTTCTCAACAGGGATGGCGAATTTTAGAGAAGGTAGATTGGGAGAAGACATACCAGTAATTTGCTCTAATAAGAATGATTGATCAATTTAGGATACCATTCTCAATAGAGCGGCTGGTGATTAGTTGTCAATTTAGATGTTAGATGGCTGAATTTAACTCTTTTTCCAACACAGAAATGCTCGTACTATACTGCATCTTAACAGCACTTAACCCAACATGGTGAGCTTTATCTGGTTCTCCATACCAATGAATTGCCGAATTATAAGCCGCTCGGTAAAGATCCTGCTCATCTTTAGATAAACTAGCTTGAATATCTAAAGGCAACTCTTGATTAGACTTGTATAACATATTGTTATTGTTATCTTTGTTGGTTCAGTTAATTCTATAGAATAGGAATTTTGGACAGTATTTCACCCTATCCTAAGATAGAGAAGCTTTCTTTATTCCCCAAATATATGGGAGGGAACCTTGGTAAACACTACAATAAAAACCACAAAATCACAAGAAATTTTTACTGCTGCCCAAAACTTGATGCCTGGAGGAGTCAGTTCCCCAGTTCGTGCATTTAAGTCTGTCGGTGGTCAACCCATCGTTTTTGACCGCGTTAACGGCGCTTATATTTGGGATGTAGACGGTAATCAATACATCGACTATGTTGGAACTTGGGGACCTGCTATTTGCGGTCATGCTCATCCAGAAGTGATCACCGCACTACATACAGCTTTAGAAAAAGGAACTAGCTTTGGCGCTCCCTGTGTACTAGAAAATGTTTTGGCAGAAATGGTAATTGATGCTGTTCCTAGCATTGAAATGGTCAGATTTGTCAATTCTGGAACAGAAGCTTGTATGGCCGTACTCCGGTTGATGAGAGCCTTTACTGGACGCGATAAACTAATCAAGTTTGAAGGCTGCTATCACGGACACGCTGATATGTTCCTGGTTAAAGCTGGTTCTGGTGTAGCGACTCTAGGTTTACCCGACTCCCCAGGAGTTCCCAAGGCGGCAACTAGCACTACTCTCACCGCCCCCTTCAACGATTTGGAAGCGGTCAAAGCCTTATTTGAAGAAAACCGTGACGAAATTGCTGGTGTCATTCTTGAACCAGTTGTTGGTAATGCTGGGTTTATTACCCCTGATGTTGGGTTTTTAGAAGGTTTACGAGAGCTTACCCATGAGCATGGTGCATTATTAGTATTTGATGAAGTAATGACTGGCTTCCGTATTGCCTACGGTGGCGCTCAAGAAAAGTTTGGCATTACCCCCGATTTAACAACTCTCGGTAAAATTATCGGTGGTGGTTTGCCAGTAGGCGCTTACGGTGGTCGTCGCGATATCATGTCAATGGTTGCCCCTGCTGGTAGTGTGTACCAAGCTGGAACTCTTTCTGGTAATCCTCTGGCTATGACAGCCGGGATTAAGACTCTGGAATTGTTGCAAAAACCAGGTACTTATGATTACTTAGAAAAAATTACTAAAAAGTTAGCAGATGGGTTGGTGCAAATTACCCAAGAAACCGGTCATGCTGCTTGTGGCGGTCATATCAGTGCCATGTTTGGCTTATTCTTCACCAGTGGACCAGTTCACAATTACGAAGATGCGAAAAAGTGTGATACTGCCAAGTTCGGAAGATTCCATCGCGGTATGTTAGAACGTGGTATTTACTTAGCGCCATCTCAATTTGAAGCTGGGTTTACTTCTCTAGCTCACACTGATGAAGATATTGACCAGACTTTAGCTGCTGCTAGGGATGTATTGTCTAGTCTGTAAGCATTAGGGGTAGGGGGCAGGGGGCAGGGGGCAGGGGGCAGGGGAGGCAGGGGGAGAAATTATTGTTTACCGTCATCAATAAATCATTCCCCATTCCCCATTCCCTATTACCCATTACCCATTACCCATTACCCATTACCCATTACCCATTACCCATTACCCATTACCAATCCTATTTAACACCCACAACCATTGTGTCCACAACCTTTGATGGTTTGATGACCTTCGGCACAGCCTTGAGAACAGTAGTATTTTCCGTCTTTATTGATAGCTTTCTCTACTGAAACAACGCATAGGCAATTTGTACAGGCACATTTCATTTGAGTTACGGTGGTCATATTTTTATCCTTTAATGCTTGAACAGTTGTTCATATACACATTAGTTTAGCATAAAGTTGATTTTATAGAACAATCAAAAATGAAGTTGCGTAATTTTACTATTTACCAACTAGGCAAAAAAATTTCGGTTCTACTAAAGTCAACCATTATTACAAAATATTGTCTCTTTCCCCTGTTTCCTGTTCCCTGTTCCCTGTTCCCTCTTACCGACCATTTAGCATAACAAGTACCGTAGAGCCAAAATTTCTAAAAATGATTGATATGTTTTTGCTTTCAAATGAGTATACTAGATCAATATTGAATAAATCCTATGTATGGTATGATGCTAGATTTCAATTAATGGGATAATAAGAGAAAATGGCATCTAACAAGGAGTAATACCTTGTCCGTAGTCTAGGTAATATTCAGTATAACTTTAAAAAATCTTTAAGAAAGTTCCAGCAACACTGACCTGGTAAAACCGAAATCTATTCTGAATAATTGTAATTGAGAGTGTAACTCTATTGATTTTCCTTTGTGTAGCGAGTTGACAGTGCATGAGCTACTGCTTAAATCCAACCTGTCCCCATCCAGAAAATTCAGAATCTAGCCTAAGTTGTAAAGCTTGTGGCTCTCGGCTATTATTGTGCGATCGCTATCGGGTACTTAAACCATTAGGACAGGGTGGCTTTGGGGCTACCTTTTTAGCTAAAGATATGACCTTACCGGGTGAACCAACTTGTGTAATTAAACAACTGCGTCCTACCGGAAAAGACCCGAGAACATTGCAAATGGCACGGGATTTATTTGAGAGAGAAGCCAAAACATTAGGTAAGATTGGCAACCATCCCCAAATTCCGAGTCTATTAAATTATTTTGAAGATCATGAACACTTTTATTTGGTTCAGGAATACATCAGTGGATATACTATTCAAGAGGAAATAAAAAAACAAGGACCCTATAGTGAAGTAGCTGTAAGGCAATTCTTGACCGAAATATTGCCATTACTAGAATATATTCATGAGCAAAAAGTAATTCATCGTGATATTAAACCAGCTAATTTAATCCGCCGTTCTCAAGATGCTAGAATGGTGTTGATTGACTTTGGTGCGGTGAAAGACAAAGTTAGCCAAACGCCAAGCAGTCAGTCAGAACATACAGCTTTTACGGCCTATGCCATTGGTACACCTGGGTTTGCACCTCCAGAACAAATGGCTATGCGTCCAGTTTATGCCAGTGATATTTACGCAGTGGGAGTGACGTGTATTTATTTACTGACTGGTAAAAAGCCTAACGACTTAGATTATGACCCAAAAACTGGTGAGATGTTGTGGGAGGATCTAGTAGAATTGAGTCCACATTTGATCAAAGTTTTGAAGCAAATGTTGGATGTGTCAGTACGCAATCGCTACCAGTCTTCAAAAGAAGTTCTCCAAGCCCTGGAGATGGAGCCATATTTAGAAAGTTTAGGTAAGGGATTGTTAGTTAAATCTAATAGTGGTCTAAAGGATTCTACAAACAACAACCAGGATAATTCGGCCATTTTATCTGATTATTCGGCTACTAATAGTAGTTTTGCCCAACAAGCTGCGGCAATTAGGGCTAGAAAGGCTAAAAACAAAGATATAACTGGGGTGAGAACTGGAATAACGCAGTCAGAGAAGTCCAAACCGAAATCAATATCTAATAGTATCAGTAATAAGAATATATCTGCTGAGGAACGCAAAATAGATGCCCATACTCTACTAACAGCCTATCTTAATGGTAGACGGGATTTTGCTTCATTTAACTTAAATATGTTGAGATTAGCTGGTGCTGATTTATCGGGAACGAATTTCCATGCGGCTCAATTGCAAAAAGTCAACCTTCAGGGGGCTAAACTTAACAATTGTGACTTTGGTATGGCTAGTTTGATTGGTGCAATTCTTCAAGACGCTAATTTACAAAAAGCTTATTTGAGCCATGCTGATTTAGAAGGAGCAAATTTAAGAGGTGCTGATCTCAGTTTTGCTTATTTGAATAATGCTAATCTCCGGGGGGCTAATTTGTCTGGTGCTAATCTCACTGGTGCTAAAGTGACTGAGGAGCAATTAGCACTAGCAAAGACTAATTGGTTAACTGTGCGTCCTAATGGTAAACGTGGTTTGTTGTAAGGAAGAAGGGAACAGGGAACAGGTAACAGGTAACAGGTAACAGGTAACAGGTAACAGGGAACAGGGAACAGGGAACAGGGAACAGGTAACAGGTAACAGGTAACAGGGAACAGGTAACAGGTAACAGGGAACAGGGAGCAAATTGATTTTGTGAGACGCTGAAACAGAGCCTTCTGCCTTCTGCCTCCTGCCTCCTGCCTCCTGCCTCCTGCCTCCTGCCTCCTGCCTCCTGACTCCTGACTCCTGCCTCCTTTTAAATTAAGCATATCCTGACATTTAATCGCCTCAATGCTTTGTGTATTCGTGTTTTTAGGATTTAAAATTTGATTTTTAATTTTTATAGAGTTATACGTTACAGTCCAACGGCGATAAACCTGCGAAAGTATTTTGTGCCAGGGGATTTGTAAATAGGAATTTATAGCCGAATTTACTCATAAGTTTAGGAAATTAGCATTTTTCAATAAATAAATTTTGAATCGATCAAAAGGTATGCTATTGTGCAAAACCCCAAGCTACAAGATTCATTGTCTTCTCATGCCTTTTTTTGGTTGCCGATCGCTATATCTATAATTGCCTCATTCACTGTCGGCAGCGTTAGTGTTATTACTGTATTGCGTTTGAGAGAAGCAGCGCACCAGGCATTAAATCCAGTGGTGATCATGCCAGACTTAAAGACAGTTACGGCTTTGGGACGGATTGAACCACAGGGAGAAGTGATTAAACTATCGGCATCTGGTTCTGGTGAAGGGAGTCGGGTAGAAAAGTTGTTGGTACAGGAGGGAGATTGGGTGAAAGCTGGACAGGTAATTGCGATTTTAGACAATCGCGATCGCTTGCAAGCTGCATTACAAGAAACTCAAGAAGAGGTGAAAGTAGCCCAAGCTAACCTATCTCGTATCCAAGCCGGTGCTAAACGTGGGGAAATCATCGCTCAAAAGTCTACTATTGCCCGTCTAGCAGCAGAACGTCAAGGTGATATTGAGGGTCAAAAGGCTACTGTTGCTAAGTTAGAAGCAGAAGTGTTAAATGCTCAAGTTGAAGACGAACGTTATCAGGTATTATTTGCACAGGGGGCAATTTCTGCTTCCCAACGGGATAGTAAACGCTTAACTTTAGAAACTGCTAAAAAAAGTCTCCAAGTTGCCCAAGCCCAGTTAAATCGTATCCGATTAAGTAGCCAGCAAGAACTCCACGAAGCTAGTGCTACCCTGGATCAAATTTCTGAAGTTCGTCCTGTAGATGTGACAGCAGCTAAGGCAGAAGTTAGCCGTGCTGAAGCAGCGATGAAAAAAGCCGTAGTTAATCTTCAACAAGCTTACGTTACATCCCCTCAAAATGGCCAAGTCTTTGAAATTCATACCCGTCCAGGGGAATTGATCTCTGGTGATGGTATTGCTGATATTGGACAAACTAGCCAGATGTACGCTGTGGCTGAAGTCTACGAAAGTGATATTAGCAAGGTTAAATTAGGGCAAAAGGTAAGTATATCCGGTGATGTGCTGCCGGTGGAATTGCAAGGAAAGGTAGAAAGAATTGGTTTACAGGTGCGTCGGCAAAATGTTGTTAATACTGACCCGATTAGTAATATTGATAATCGGGTGGTTAAGGTTCATATTCGGCTTGATTCGGCATCTAGTCGAAAGGCGGCTAGTTTTACTAATATGCAGGTGAAAGTAGTGATTCAGGTTTAATTTTTTCTCGCAGAGGCGCAGAGGCGCGGAGGAGGATACTTGTGGGTTTAAATACTTGATCTGGAGATAATATGATTGCCATTTTTGAAAAATTGCAACGGCGAACTTCTTTGGGATGGTTGCAATTAAGTCATGAAAGAAGTCGTTTGTTGGTGGCTTTGTCGGGTATTGCTTTTGCCGATGTTCTGATTTTTATGCAGTTGGGTTTTCAGACAGCTTTATATGATAGTAATACGAGATTGCATCGGAGTTTATTGGCGGATATTGTTTTAATTAGTCCTCAAGCTCGTAATTTACAAAATACACCAACTTTTTCTCGGCGACGACTTTACCAAGCGATGGATATACCGGGGGTAAAATCGGCGGAGGCGATGTATGTTAACAATATTATCTGGAAAAATCCTCAAACTCGTCGTCAAACATCGGTACAAGTGATTGGGTTTAATCCTAATAAACCTGCTTTTGATTTGCCGGAAGTTAATCAACAATTACAGATCATTAAATTGCCAGATACGGTTTTGTTTGATCGTGGTGCGCGGGGAGATTATCAAAGAGCGATCGCTCAAATTGATCAAGGTAAAGTAGTCACGACGGAAGTTGAACAACGCACTATTACTATTGGTGGATTATATAAAGTTGGTGCTTCTTTTGCTTCGGATGGTAGTTTGATGACTAGCGACCAGAATTTTTTGCGCCTATTTCCTAGAAGACCATCTAGTAATATTAGTTTAGGTTTGGTTACTGTTAAACCGGGTCATGATCCTCAAGAGGTAGCAAAATTATTAAATGCACATTTGAATAATGATGTCAAGGTGTTAACTCGTCAGGAATTTATCGAATTTGAAAATAAATTTTGGAGAGCTAATTCACCTATTGGGTTTATTTTTAGTTTGGGTGTTTCGATGGGATTAATAGTAGGTGTAATTATTGTTTATCAGGTTCTTTCGACTGATGTAAATACCCATATTCGGGAATATGCCACTTTTAAAGCCATTGGATATCGTCATTATTATTTATTAAGTGTGGTATTTGAAGAAGCATTAATTTTAGCAATTTTAGGCTTTATTCCTGGTATGGCAGTATCTTTAGGACTTTATCAATTAACCCGAAAAGCCACAAATTTACCTGTGTATATGACCTTAATTAGGGCATTGCAGGTTTTAATTTTAACGATCATTATGTGTGCCATTTCGGGAGCGATCGCCACTCGCAAACTCCAAGCCGCCGATCCTGCGGATATGTTTTAAAAGGGCAGGGGAGGCAGGGGGCAGGGGGGCAGGGGGCAGGGGGGCGGGAGGCAGGGGAGGCAGGGGAAGCAGGGGAAGCAGGGGAGGAATAATTAATTTATCACCAATTATACTAAAAACGGTTGAGACATGGACTTTTACAAAATGACGAAAAACCCAGATTTGTAGGGGTTTAGCATTGCTAAACCCTTACCCACAGAATCAAGTGATTAAGCCGTGTTTAGTATACCAATTACCAATCACCAATTACCAATTACCAATCACCAATCACCAATTACCAACTTAATATGCTTCCAATTATTAGCATTAAAAATCTCAATCACTACTTTGGAAATGGACAACTGCGTAGACAAGTTTTATTTAATATCAACTTAGAAATTAACATTGGTGAAATTATTATCATGACTGGTCCCTCTGGTTCTGGTAAAACAACCTTGTTAACCTTAGTTGGTGGGTTGCGTTCTGCTCAAAGTGGCACTTTGCAAGTTTTGGGAAAAGAACTTTGTGGGACTAATGCAGAACAATTAGTACAGACTCGAAGACATAATGGATATATTTTTCAAGCCCATAATTTACATAGAAGTTTAACAGCACTGCAAAACGTGAAAATGGGTTTGGAACTGCATCAACATATAAATTTACCAGAAATCCACAACCGTTCAACCCAGATATTAGAACAAGTAGGGTTAGGACATCGCCTATATTACTATCCTGACAAACTTTCTGGTGGACAAAAACAACGAGTTGCGATCGCTCGTGCTTTAGTCAGTCATCCCCAAATCCTCCTGGCCGATGAACCCACCGCAGCTTTAGATAGTCAATCAGGTCGAGAAGTAGTCAATTTAATGCAAAAACTCGCTCAAGAAAAAGGTTGCACTATCTTGATGGTTACTCACGATCACCGCATTCTCGATATCGCAGATCGCATCGTTCACATGGAAGATGGTAAACTCATTACCGAAGAAAGCAAAATCAGCAATAGGCTACAGGGTATAGTCCACAAGCATTGAAAAAAGATTTTTCCATGACGAGGAACGATTCTTCCATGATGAGGAACGATTTTCCTATGACGAGGAACGATTTTTCCATGATGAGGAACGATTTTTCCATGATGGGGAACGATTCTTCCATGATGAGGAACGATTCTTCCATGATGAGGAACGATTCTTCCATGATGAGGAACGATTCTTCCATGATGGGGAATGATTTTTCCGTAACGGGGAATGATTTTTCCGTAACGGGGAATTATTTTTCCATGATGGGGAACGTGTTCTAACTACCAGAAAAGGATAAATTAAGTAATGAGACAGAAGTAATGAGACAGAAGTAATGAGACAGAATTAATGAGACAGAATTAATTACACAACTGGTTTTTCTGTTCCCTGTTCCCTGTTCCCTGTTCCCTGTTCCCTGTTAATCTTGGAAATCCTGATTCTGACAGTTTCTCACTATGATTGAAAACCTATTCCATGCCTACACCCCTCTGTTCATCTGGATAGGTTTAGGACTGTTATTATCTCGATTTACCCCAGATAATTTTCTGAAATTGTTAGGTCAAAGCCTGTACTGGGTTGGAGTTCCACTACAACTGCTAGTTTTAGCCCGTCACACAGACTTATCTGATGGTGGACTCATTCCAGCAATATCCGTAGGAGTTTTGTTATTGAGTTTGGTCTTAGCCTTGTTAACTTGGTGGGGTTGGCAATGGTATATAAATGTAAAAATAGAACCCAAAAAAGAACCGTTAGAAAGCCCAGACTTGTTAATGCGGGCAACTTTGGGTAGTTTTATATTAGCTGCAATATTAGGGAATACGGGTTTTGTTGGTTTAACACTCACCAAAGTGCTAACTAGCCCAGACAATACTAACTGGGCTGTATTATTTAGCGTTACCAACAACGTCGTTGGTACTTATGGAATTGCCGTTTTAATAGCCAGCTATTTTGGTAAAAGAGAAACTAAAAACCAGTGGTGGAGACAGATATGGGATTTAATCACCGTTCCCAGCTTGTGGACATTTTTTATTGGCTTAAATACTCAGTTTATAGAATTACCAGCAATAGTTGAATCTGGTTTAGAACAAGCCGTTTGGGTAGTCATTGCCTGTGCTTTGTTGTTGGTTGGCCTGCGATTAGGAATGATGAAAGAATGGCAGAATTTAGCGATCGCCTCCATTGCCAGTACAGTTAAAGTGTTTATTGTTCCCCTGTTTGTGGGATTAACCGCAACCTATTTAGGTATCACAGGTGAACAGCGTCTGATCATGGTATTAATGTCAGGTACACCCACAGGGCTTTCTGTACTGATTTTGGCAGAAGTCTATGACCTTGATCGCAATTTATTAGCCAGCACTATTGCCCTAACCTTTATCGGATTGTTCTTAGCACTCCCCCTGTGGCTAATTTGGTTTAGTTAAAGGAAATAGATCGTGTCTCCTCCACGAAACAGCCTATGGTGTACACATAAACAAAAGTATGAATAACACTCAGTGATGAAATCGGATTCCCAGGAAAATATCGTACAAGAACTCCAAAAAGTCCTTTTTCTGCAATAAACCCGAAGTTTGAGGACTACCTTTAGCATCTAGCAAAGGCTTCATCATGTAGTAGGCTGGTTGGTAATTATACCAAGGAATCGAAGGCCATAAATGATGAATTAGGTGGTAATTTTGCCCCAGAATCAGGATATTTAGGACTTTACCAGGATAAACGCGGGCATTTTTCCAGCGATCGCGCTCTACAAACGGACGATGGGGTAAATAATCAAAAAATAACCCCAATGCTATCCCCACCAAAAACGCCGGAATAAACCAAAAATTCAGCAAATACCCCAAAAAATGATATTGAACTGAAACATAAAATATAGCAACAACAATTAAGCGGCTAATAAACCATTCTAAGAGTTCATATTTCCGCCACAATTTGCGTTGAAAGAAAAATACCTCATGGTATAAAAATCTCACGGCAATCAGCCACAAAGGACCACCTGTAGAGACATAATGATCGGGGTCATCTTCAGGATGGTTAACATTACCATGATGCTGTAAATGTACCCGTGTAAATACAGGAAAAGCAAAAGCCAAAATTAAAGCACTACCATGTCCGAGCATGGCATTAATCACACGGTTGCGATGGGCAGATTGGTGACAAGCATCGTGAATCACCGTCCCCGAACAATGCAAAGCCAGAGTATTAATGCTAAAGCAAAGCCAATGAGGCCATTCCCAAAGCCAATAACCAAAGTTAGACAATACCAACATTGTTACAACCACCACAAATAGCAGTAGTGTAGGATTAAAATCACCGGGAGGTGCTAAAAGCTCCTTAGTTGGTATGGTCAGTGGCTTTTGTGCCTCCGACGTAAGCATCGTTAACTCCTTCTTTATCAAATATTACAAATATACGACAAATATTAGTGAATAGTAAAGTTATGTAATGTTCTGGATGACAAGATATAGCAGTTAGCAGATGTGTTAAGAGATAAAACCCAGACACCAAACTGAACTTTACGCTTACCAGGCAATCTTGTAAAGTTTGGTAAGGGTTTTCTGCCCTGTGAAAAACAAAAAATTCTCCCAACGGGAGGATGTAGATAAGATTGGTGTACGATTCCCATTTATCCCCCAGCCGCCTTTCTGACTGCTTACATCTATTCTAAACCTGTTGTAAAAGCCAAAAACAGAGAAAAATTGCGCCCACTCTGGACAAAAGGTATATTTACCCTTGGTTTATTGATATAGCAGAGACGGAAAAGTAGATACCACTTAAATTAAGATTACTTCCCAGATAGACCTCAAATTCAGCCCCTATGCAATTAAGAGATTCTCTACGCCGAACCAAAATAGTTGCTACCATTGGCCCTGCCACTAGCAGCCCAGAAATGTTGAAGGCCATAATTGAAGCGGGTGCAACGACGCTGAGGCTCAACTTTTCCCATGGAACTCATGCCGACCATCAACGTAGTATTCGCCTAATTCGGCAAACTGCCTTTGAACTCAATCAACCAGTGGGGATTTTACAAGACTTGCAAGGGCCAAAAATTCGCCTGGGTAAGTTTGAAAATGGTTCAATTATTTTAGCAAAGGGCGATCGCTTCACCTTAACGAATCGTCCAGTACCAGGAACCCAGGAAATTAGCTGCGTCACCTACGATCACCTAGCCGAAGAAGTCCCCGTAGGGGCAAAAATTCTCCTCGACGACGGACGAGTGGAAATGGTAGTAGAGGATATCAACCGCGAAAAAGGTGACTTACACTGCCGTATCACCGTAGCTGGTAAACTCTCTAACAATAAAGGTGTGAACTTTCCCGGAGTTTACCTCTCAATCAAAGCCATGACCGACAAAGACCGCGAGGATTTGATGTTTGGTCTAGACCAAGGTGTAGACTGGGTAGCACTTTCCTTTGTCCGTAACCCCCAAGACATCATAGAAATAAAAGAACTAATTTCCAGCACAGGTAAAAATGTCCCTGTGATTGCCAAAATAGAAAAGCATGAAGCCATTGAACAAATGGAAGAAGTTCTCACCTTGTGTGATGGCGTAATGGTTGCCAGAGGCGATTTAGGCGTAGAACTGCCAGCAGAAGATGTACCCATCCTCCAAAAGCGACTCATTGCCACAGCCAACCGCTTAGGAATACCCATCATCACTGCTACCCAAATGTTAGACAGCATGGTGAGTAACCCCCGTCCTACCCGTGCAGAAGTGTCTGACGTAGCCAATGCCATTTTAGATGGTACAGATGCCGTCATGCTCTCTAACGAAACTGCTGTGGGCAGCTATGCAGTAGAAGCCGTGGCCACAATGGCGCGTATTGCTGAACGGATAGAACAAGAAGAAAGCTTAAACCCCAACTCCCGTTTGATGCGCGATAAGCGGCGTTCTATTCCCAATGCCATTAGTCAAGCCGTTGGTCAAATTGCCCACAATCTTGGTGCAGCAGCAATTATGACCCTCACCCAAACAGGGGCTACCGCTCGCAACGTGTCTAAATTCCGTCCCCAAACGCCAATTTTAGCCGTCACACCCCACGTCAACGTAGCCCGACAGTTACAAATGGTATGGGGCGTAAAACCCTTGTTAGTGTTAGAATTGCCATCTACAGGTCAGACATTCCAAGCGGCAATCAATGTTGCTCAGGAAAAAAATCTCTTAACTGAAGGGGATTTAGTCGTCATGACCGCAGGTACTCTACAGGGAGTTTCTGGATCAACAGATTTAATTAAGGTTGAGGTAGTGACAGCAGTGCTAGGTCAGGGAATCGGACTAGGACAAGGTTCGGTAAGTGGCCGGGCGCGGGTAGTTCATAGTGGCATAGATGCGAGTAACTTTAACCCTGGAGATATTTTAGTTGCACCCAGCACAGGTGTTGATTTTGTCGAAGCAATTCGCAAAGCCGGGGGAATTATTACTGAGGAAGAAAGCCTCACCAGTCATGCCGCAGTCATTGGTTTACGTCTCGGTGTTCCGGTGATTGTTGGTGTCAAGGAAGCAACTAAAGTGATTAAAGATGGGGCGATTCTGACTTTGGATATCCAGCGAGGATTGGTCTATTCAGGGTCTGTAAGAACTTCATAGAAAGGATGTAGGGTGAAGGATGAAGTGTATTTTCATCCTTTAGCCTTAATTTTAAGTGATAGTTCAAGTATATTCTTCTCTTCTTCTAATTCTTCCTCCTGACTCCTGACTCCTGACTCCTAGCCTTAACCAAAAGATTTTTCAGCAAACCCTACTTATAAAGAAAATAATGTAGATAGAACATTTTCTATTCTGGCAACCAATCTTCATCTAAAACCAACTCTAAAGAATAAAGACATTCTTCTGGAAATACCTTAATTATCAATCCTGTTTGTTTGGCCGCTTGATAACGTGCTTTTTGATAACTTTCTTGTAGTTGTTCTTGAGGATATTTTTTCAAACTAGGACTATCTTTAATAGTTAATTCAATTTGAGTACGAGCATCGGTGATAGAATCTAGCCAACTATCTGAGCGTCGTTGAGGTTGATATTGCCATTTTAGCAAATGTAGTAATAGGCGAATTAATTGACTAGAAATTGCTCGCTTTTCACTTTTGCCTAAGTCGGAAATCTCCTCTATTAAATGTTCTTTATCAATCTCTTGCCAGCGATTTTCTAGCAACAGTTGGGATGTTGTTTCTATCCACAAATTGAAGTCGGTCTGATAAGTTGCGCTCATTTTATGTTTATTGTGATATTTTTCTATTTTAATCGATCTAACTCCAAAGTTTTGCCTGATTTATCTTTTGCTAATGCTGCTGCAAGTTCAGCAAGAACATCTTGAGATTGGGCAAATGCTTTATCCCAAATAACTTCTTCTTGTAGCTGCTCTTTTACACTTAAAAGTTCTGCTATAGGACTCCTAAATGATTTCTAAATAAATCTAAGTATTGTAGGTAGGGCTATGCCTTACAAAACCCGCAGATTCTCGGCAATGTCCAACCTAAGTGTATGTTCAAAACTCAAATAGGATTCCTATAGCAACTTACGTTATTTAGTGCGGTGCGTCAGATAGAGAAAATGTGTTAGATGCTCAACTATCGGGTCTGACGTGGTTGGTGAGCTTGCCGAACCACACCCTACCAGAGATAAAATTCATAACCCTTATTTAATAGATTCTGTCAATGCAATTCTTCAACCCCCCATAAACTAATTAAAACTCCAGCAATAGGAATTGATAGAAAAACACCCACCAATCCGGCTAATCTTGCTCCTACTAATAAGGCAAAAAACATAAAAACTGGGTTCATATTAATTGAGCCTTGCATAATTCGCGGCATGAGTAAATTTTCTTCGATTTGCTGGAGGATAATACAAATAATTAATACTTTAATACTCAGCCAAATACCTTGAGGTAAAAGAATTAAGCACACAAGACTGATCCCAATTGTTGCACCAATACCAGGAATTAAATCAAATACACCTGCTAAAGCAGCCAAAACTAAAGAATAGGGAACTTTTAAGATTATAAATACTATAAAGGCCGAACCAGCAAAAAATATTGATAATAATAAACGTCCCCAGAAAAAGCCTAGAAAGTTTTGTTGAATTGCGTTAGTGATTTGATTACGGGAGGAACTGGGGAAAATTTTTAACATAAAGTTCCAAATTCTCTTACCATCTAATAACATAAAGAAAGCCACAACCACGATCAAAATCACATCTATTAAGTTTGTTAATAAACCTTGAATGCTGATTAACCCATTTGTAATTAATCCTAATAAGCGATTTCGTAATTGTGCTTCAATGGCTTGAAAATCAACTTGTAGATTTAACTTAGTGAGAATATTTTGTAATCTATCTAATATAAGGACAATGGAATCTATGAATTGGGGAGTTTGTACAAGCAGTTCTTGGGTCTGGGATAAAATAGCAAAACCTAGAGTAGCTATCAATCCTAGTAAAATAAGTAGGCTGAGTAAAAAAACTACAATCACTGCAATACTAGATGGTAAAAATCTTTTAGCCCACTGCACTGGATAGTTTAGTAAAAAGGCTATAATTGCCGCAAAGATAAAAATGATGATTACCGTTTGAAAATAAGTGAATATCTGGAATATTCCCCAAGCAAGAGCTAATATCAAGATATAGCGAATCAGTTTTGTATTATTTAACTTACCCCATAAATGTTTGAGATTTGGATCATTCATAATTTAAAAACATTAATTCAATATTTTTATTACTTTTACCCAAAATGTAAAATATAGAATATAATTCAATACAGTTCAGTTAGAATCAAAAACCTTAAATTGCTGAGGTTAGAGAGCCGGGGTTGAAGTGAATGGCGTTTGACCTAACGACAACATTTTCAGGACTTTGTTGAGTTAGTGAAGGAGTAGAGAGTTTCAACGGAATGTCTCTACAGGCTTTTTCGGCTCACAAATTTATTTGTGGGGTCACTCTAAAAATCTAAAATCTAAAATTATTTGGGTATATGGAACAAGGTCTTTTACAAATTGGGTTAACGTTGTTTATTGTCATTGTTATTACTCCCATTTTCGGAAGATACATAGCCGATGTTTTTTTGGGAGAGAAAACAATACTTGATGTAGTGATGAACCCGATAGAGCGAATTATTTATATTCTAGCAGGGGTTCGCAAAAAAGAAGATATGACTGGTTGGCAGTATATCCGGGCGGTATTATACACTAATGTAATTATGGGAGCTTCTGTGTATGGGCTGATTTATTTTCAGAAAATTCTGCCTTGGAATCCTAACGGCTTTGGTAGATTGAGATGGGATTTATTGCTGCATACCACTATTGCCTTTGTGACGAATACAGATCAACAGCACTACATTGGGGAAACCACATTAAGCTATTTTAGTCAGACAGCAGCTTTAGGCTTTTTAATGTTTAGTTCAGCCGCTACGGGTTTAGTAGTGGGAATTGCCTTTATTAGGGGATTAACTGGGAGAAGATTGGGAAATTATTATGTTGATTTCACCCGTGCGATTACAAGGATATTGCTACCTCTTGCCATTGTTGGGGCGATCGCTCTCATTATATCTGGTGTACCCCAAACATTAGGAGAAACCTTAGTAGTCCAAACCCTAGAAGGGGGAACTCAATATATTGCTAGGGGTCCTGTTGCTTCCTTTGAAAGCATTAAAATGTTAGGAGAAAACGGTGGCGGCTTTTTTGGGGCTAATTCTGCCCATCCCTTTGAAAATCCGAATGGTGCGTCTAATTTACTAGAAATTATCGCCATGCTTGCCATTCCCACATCTTTAATTTACACCTATGGCGTATTTCTCAACAACCTCAAACAAACGTGGTTATTATTTTGGATGGTATTCGTTATCTTTGTTGTCATGATTTGGGTAACAGCCTTTGGAGAATTACAAGGAAATCCTCTAGTTAATAACTTATTCAATGCAGAACTACCCAATTTAGAAGGGAAAGAAGTAAGATTTGGTTGGGCGCAAACAGCATTATGGGCAGTGACCACAACAGCTACCATGTCCGGTGCTGTGAACGGAATGCACGATTCCTTAATGCCCCAAGGTACATTTTCTACCTTATCTAATATGTTTTTGCAAATTATTTGGGGAGGACAGGGAACAGGAACAGCTTACTTATTCATTTATCTAATTTTAACAGTTTTTGTAACTGGGTTAATGGTAGGACGTACCCCGGAACTTTTTGGCAGGAAAATTGAAAAACGGGAAATTATTTTAGCCAGTGCAGTGCTGCTAGTTCATCCCATTGCCATTTTAATTCCTGCTGGCGTAGCTCTAGCATATCCCATATCTTTATCAGGAATTAGTAACCCTGGCTTTCATGGTATTTCCCAAGTAGTTTATGAATACGCATCAGCCGCAGCCAACAATGGATCAGGATTAGAGGGATTAAAAGATAGTAGCCAGTGGTGGAACTTGAGTACAAGTTGCAGTATTTTAATAGGGCGTTATATTCCGATAATTGCCATTATATTATTAGCTGATAGTATGTCAAAAAAACAAACAGTACCACAAACCCGTGGAACGCTCAGAACCGATACCGTACTATTTACCATTATTACTGCTGGCGTAACCCTAATTTTAGGAATTTTAACCTTCTTCCCCGTTTTAGCATTAGGACCCATAGCCGAAGGTTTAAAACTAGCTACGGGAAGTTAGAAAAAATCAGGACTTTTTGAAGCAGCAAAATCTCCCCTCCCCTCTTGAGCTACGGTGTACACACAAGTGATCTGATTACCCAAAACAAGCCCTGGCGATTAGAAATCACGGCTACACAAACAAAGTCCACCTGCGTGGACTGAAGAAAAACTACTTATTTTTAACCCACGGAGGTGGGTTTTGCCTGTGTAGTTGCGGTTTCTAACCGCCGATTTAATCTTGATAAGACTTGTGTGTACACGGTAGCTTGAGGGGAGGGGATTAAGGGGTGGGGTAAAACGGCTGTGGGACAACGATTAGAGCCTAAGTTGACACCAATGAGCGACGCTAAACCCCTACTGTAGAATCAAACTATTAAGCTAGTCAACTGTAACCCGTCACCTATAAATCAAGTGGTAACTACCCCAAGAAATAGATTTACCCGTCAACGTCCCCAAAGACGCAAAAAATCCCGAATTAAAGCCCAGGGACTATATACCAGAGCCATTCGAGATGCTTTTGTGAAGCTAAATCCCAGAGATGCAATTAAAAATCCCGTGATGTTTTTAGTGTGGCTAGGGACAATTGCTACCCTTGCTGTCACTATTTACCCGCCATTGTTTGGGACAGTTAACCAAAAGAACCCCCAACTATTTAACGGATTATTAACAGTAGTTTTATTTTTTACCGTATGGTTTGCTAACTTTGCGGAAGCGATCGCTCAAGGTAGAGGTAAAGCCCAAGCCGATGCCTTGCGATCGACCAAATCAGAAACCATTGCCAAACAAATCGGCCTCGATGGAACAATCACAGAAATCCCCTCTACCAGCCTCCAACAAGGGGATACAGTCCACGTAGTAGCCGGAGACATGATCCCCGCCGATGGGGAAGTGATTATGGGTGTGGCTTCCGTCGATGAATCAGCAATCACCGGAGAATCAGCACCAGTCCTGAAAGAATCAGGTTCAGATATTGCCAGTTCCGTCACAGGTGGTACCAGGATCATCTCCGACGAATTAATTATCCGCATCACCGCCGATCCGGGTAAAGGCTTTATAGATCGGATGATTGCCCTAGTAGAAGGGGCAGAACGCAGTAAAACACCCAATGAAGTCGCCTTAACAATATTATTAACAGTTCTCAGCGTCGTGTTTATACTCGTCACTGCCACCTTGCCGTCCTTCGCCTATTACGTCAACAGCCCAGTTAGCGTTCCCATCCTCATCGCCCTATTAGTAGCCCTGATCCCCACTACCATCGGCGGTTTATTGAGTGCGATCGGTATCGCCGGCATGGATCGAGTCGCCCAATTTAACGTTATTGCCACCTCTGGAAGGGCAGTAGAAGCCTGTGGAGATATCAATACTCTAGTTTTAGATAAAACAGGAACCATCACCCTGGGCAACCGTTTAGCCGAACAATTCATCCCCATCAATGGCCATTCCATGGCAGAAATCGCCAATGTCGCCCTAGCAGCCAGCATTTTTGACGATACTCCAGAGGGTAAATCTATTATTCGATTAGCCGAGAGATATGGCGCAAAGTTTGATTTAGACCTCAAATTAGTTAACAGTGTGGATTTTTCCGCCAGAACCCGCATGAGTGGGACTAGCTTACCCGGTGGACGGGAGGTGCGAAAAGGTGCAGTTGAAGCCATTAAAGGATTTATCCGTTCTCGCAATGGACGAGAAACCCCAGAACTAGATGCCGCTTATGAACAAGTTTCACGCCAAGGAGGTACACCCCTAGCCGTTTGTTTAGATAGAGAAGTTTATGGTGTCATTTATCTCAAAGATATTGTGAAACCCGGTATCCGTGAACGTTTTGACCAAATTCGCCGGATGGGAGTACGCACTGTCATGTTAACTGGTGATAATCGGATTACTGCCTCTGTAATTGCTAGAGAAGCTGGTGTTGATGACTTTATTGCTGAGGCGACACCAGAAGATAAAATCACCGTTATTCAAGAAGAACAGGCAGAAGGTAAACTGGTAGCCATGACTGGGGATGGAACAAATGATGCTCCGGCTTTAGCCCAGGCTGATGTCGGTGTAGCGATGAATACGGGAACTCAAGCGGCCAAAGAAGCAGCGAACATGGTGGATTTGGACTCTGACCCGACAAAACTCATTGATATTATCACCATCGGTAAACAATTATTGATTACTCGCGGGGCATTGACCACATTTTCCATTGCCAATGATATTGCTAAATATTTTGCCATTATCCCAGTGATTTTTACGGCAGCTAATTTAGAAAGTCTGAATATCATGAAATTAACCAGTGTTAATTCGGCGGTACTTGCCGCATTAATTTACAATGCTTTAATTATTCCGGCTTTAATTCCTGTAGCTTTAAAGGGTGTGCAGTTTCGACCTTTATCAGCTAATCAACTTTTGCAACGCAATATCTTTATTTATGGTTTAGGTGGTGTGGTTGCCCCATTTATGGCGATTAAATTTATTGATATGGTGATTACATTTGTGGGTTTGGCTTAAATATTAGGAGTTAATTAATGTTTGGGTTTAAAAGCATTACTCATCGACTAATATTTGGTTGCGCTGTCGCTGCTGTGGTCATTTATTCCCTGTCATATTTGCAAATGCGTGCTTTGGTGCAGAAAACCTTAATGGTTTGGATCAAACATCTATCTCAGTCTCATATTGACAGAACAGCAAAAGAAATTGAAGAAATTGTGCGATCGCTCTCCACAAATACCCAAATACTCACCCAAAAAATCCCAGATTCTAATCAATATCTTGAATCTATCCCCCCCTTAGTTCAAAATTTGCTCGAGCAACAATCGCAAATCAAATCTGTAGCTGTGGCTTGGCTACCAAATTCAACGAACACACCCCTGGGATTTAGCTACAATCGCCAGCAAAAACAGACTAATCTGAGTGCGATCGCTCTTAATTCCGTACTCACTCATTGTCCCATCAACAACACAACTACTCAGCCATTTTGGAGTCAAACCCATTCAATCATTTACTGCGTGCCTTTTCGTCGTCGAGAAACCCTTGGCGTTGTAGCTGTTGAACTATCCTCAGATTGGTTAATTCCTTTAATCAGACAAAAGCCTAACTTGAAAGATGGGATTAATCAAACAGACATAGGAGATCCCTTCTTGATTTCTCTCTCGACAAGGGAGTGGATTGTTAGTCCCGTCAAACCCGATCAAGTAATGTCATTTTTATCCAGTCAGGCTTTAGACTCCAATCAACCTACCCAAGACGTACTCATCTCCACCACCTTACCCTCCCTACCCTGGAAAATGGGTATCCTCTTCTCTAACTCCGAACTACAGACATTACAAAACAAATATTTTGTGTTGATCACCATATCAATGACTAAAGATATGCTTTTGATGTTTTTAGTGATTGTCTTGGTGTCTCGTCACACTACCCGTCCCCTCCGGGCTTTAATTAGCAGTACGGAAGATATGGCCGCAGGCAACTTAGATACAACATTATCCCCTGTAACTATACGTGACGAAGTTGGCAGATTAGCGATCGCCTTTCGGTTATTACGTGATTCCCTCAAAGCCCACATCGAAAAACTACAACACACCACAGCCGCTAAACAAAAACTGGAAAGTGAATTAGCGATCGCTAGTCAAATCCAGCGTACCATGCTGCCAAAAATTAACGTTTCCCATCTACCCAATCAACGTTATCAAATTTCTGCTTTACTCCAACCAGCCCGCATGGTCGGTGGCGATTTATATGACTTTTTTTCCCTAGATAGCGATCGCCTATGTATAATTATTGGTGATGTTGCCGACAAAGGTGTACCCGCAGCCCTACTCATGGCACAAACTATTACCTTAATTCGCACCATCGCCAAACCCACTACCATCAACCCAACGGAGATATTAGACTCCGTTAACCTTGCCCTGTGTCGTGATAATGAAGAGTGCTTATTCGTTACTTTATTTTGCGGAATCATCAATCTCAACAACGGCACAATACTCTACGCTAGTGGTGGACACGATGCCCCATTATTAATCCGAAATGGACAAGTCCAACTCCTAGAATCGGAAACTGGACCCCCTCTGGGACTATATGATGATGCAGTATTTCCCCAAGCCAAACATTTACTTACTAATAACGATATAATTGTTTTATATACAGATGGTATTACTGAAGCCATGAATCCCCAGGGAGAGTTATTTTCAGAAGCATATCTGATCCACACAATTACCAACCATCCTCCCACCAATCCAGCCAGAGCCATCCGTACCATACAACACTTTCATCAACAATTTATCGCCGATGCCCCCCAATCAGATGATATGACCATTCTTAGCCTTCAGTATTTGCCCTCAAATCCATTTTCTCAAGAAATCAAAGTAGTGGAGCAGATAATCACAATTAACAGTGAATTAACAGAATTAGAACAGGTTAAACAACGTATAAGCGAGATATTAGAGTCCGAATCTCTGTTATTAGAATTAATTGAAGATGCACAGTTAATCGTCGAAGAAGTTTTAGTGAATATTATTCAACATGGCTACGAAAATCGCCATGACCAAGCTATTGATCTACGAGTTAAAATTAGTGATAAAACCTTATCTATGAGCTTTGAAGATGGTGGTAAGCCCTTCAACCCCCTACTGGAAATCAACTTACTAAATAGGGAGGTAGAAACGGATGAAATCAGCGTTGGTGGACTGGGTTTATACCTAGTACAAAAACTTTCGGATCATATTGAATACGAATATAGCAACGGAAAAAATTTATTAACGGTCTATCGGAACATTACCAAAACATTTTAAATTTAAATTAAGATTAAAATTAAAATTAAATGGTAATTGTAATGTTTACCCAGATCAAACCAGACTTCTATCACAATTAAGATTTTAAATCCAGATCAAAATTATGTCCTTACAAATTCAGTCCCAAACATCCAAAATTGATACTGTACATCTAATTTTAGATGGAAAACTCGACGCTATTACCGCCCCTGAATTAGAAAAATTTATCAATGATCAGATGAACAACGAGATCAAAACCCTGATTTTGGATCTTGGTAATCTAAGTTTTATTTCCAGTGCTGGTCTGCGAATTTTTGCCAAAGCCCGAAAAATGATCAAATCAAGGTCAGGAATGGTATATTTCACCAATCTTAGTCCCCAAGTTAAAAAAGTGTTTGATATTGTCAAAGCTGTACCGCTTTCTGAAGTTTTTCAAAATGTCGGGGAGATTGATGCCTACCTGGAAAAAATGCAGAATAAAGTCTCTCAAGAAAATCAATAATCCCAGATACAAAAAAAGTTAACTATGATGACTTTTATTCGAGAAATTATCCGAGCCGTTGGTATAACTTTGGTGATTTGGTTATTAACAGCAATTGTTTATCCCTTAGCAATACTCAGAGTCGGTCAAATTGCTTTTCCTTATACAGCAAATGGTAGTATTGTCTTGAATATTAATGCTGAACCGATTGGTTCGGCTGCAATTGGTCAAATATTTACTTCAGATAAATACTTTCATAGTCGTCCTAGTGTGGTCAGATATAGTCAAGGTAAAAAAGCTCAACCAACAGGTATATCTGGTGCTAGTAATCTTGCACCTAGTAACCCAGACTTAATTAATAGAATTACGGAAAAAGCAAGTGAATTTGAAGATGAAAATATCCAACCAACAGCCGATTTAATTTATACTTCTGGCTCAGGATTAGATCCCCATATTTCTTTGAAAGCAGCACGTCAACAGTTACCCAGAGTAGCCAGGACACGCAATCTTGAAGAAAGTGAAATCATTCCTTTAATTAATAAATATGCTGATACCAGATTTTTATGGATATTTGGTGAGCCTGGAGTCAATGTTTTACGTTTAAATTATGCCCTTGATTTGCAAGATATTAACCGAAATAATTCGTAATCATTGAAAAATATCTTAAAGTAGGGTGGGAAATGCCCACCAAAACCCAGTACAAAGTATATTTCAAGTAATCAAAAAAGAATCTATATCAATTACAAATGATATACTAAGAACGGTTGGGATATGAACTTTTACAAAATTACGAAAAACCCAAATTTGTAGGGGTTTAGCATGCTAAACCCTTACCCACAGAATCAAATGATTAAGCCGTGTTTAGTATATCTGAAAAATTTTAATTGGTGTAGGTTGTGTAATATTCACCAAAATCTGCTTGTGGTGGGCATTGCCCACCCTACTTATATTTTAAAAATCAAATAGGAGTTTTATTTTTTAATGCAAACTACTCGCGTGATTGGGTTAATGAGTGGGACATCTGTTGATGGGATAGATGCCGTTTTGGTAGAGATATCCGGTACAGATGTGGATTTAGAAGTTCAATTACTAAGGGGAGAAACCTATCCCTATCCGGCCGAATTACAAGAGCGGATTTTGGCGATTTGTGCAGGTGTTCCCATTGCCATGGCAGAATTAGCAGCAATAGACGATGCGATCGCTCTTTGTTTTGCCCAAGCAGCCCAAAATATTCAAATCGATCACCCACCCGCAACCCTCCTTGGCTCTCACGGTCAAACAGTGTATCATCGACCACCAGGAAATCAATTAGGGTACACCATGCAACTCGGTCGGGGGGCTTTAATTGCCCAAATCACAAACATCACCACCATCAGTAACTTTCGTGTAGCGGATATTAACCTTGGTGGTCATGGCGCGCCCCTCGTCCCCAGGGTTGATGCCTATTTACTCAGTCATCCCACAGAAGTACGTTGTATTCAAAATATAGGTGGTATTGGAAACGTCGCCTATCTTCCCCCCCGTCAAGGTAACTGGCTAGATCAGATACGTGGTTGGGATACAGGACCCGGTAATAGTTTAATAGATTTAGCCGTCCAGCATTTGACCAACGGCGCTCAAAATTACGATGAAAACGGCAATTGGGCAGCCAGTGGAACCCCTTATCATGCCTTAGTAGAAAAATGGCTGACACAGGAATACTTTCATTTACCCCCACCTAAATCCACAGGACGGGAGTTATTTGGGGTCAACTACTTACATGATTGTTTAAAAGATGCCCAAACATACCAACTTAGTCCCGCCGACCTACTAGCAACAATCACAGAACTGACAGCCGCCTCCATTGTTCAAAGTTACCATAGCTTTTTACCCCAAATGCCAGATAAAATATTATTATGTGGTGGTGGTAGTCGCAATCTTTACCTAAAAAATAGGTTAGAATTGCTATTGGCTTCAGTGCCAGTTTTAACGACAGATCAAGTCGGCTTGAGTGCGACCTTTAAAGAAGCGATCGCTTTCGCCGTGTTAGCTTATTGGCGACAGAGAGACATTCCTGGCAACTTACCTGTTGTCACAGGAGCAGATCTAGCAGTGCCTTTGGGAGAAATTCACCAGAACATTGCTAGGTGAGAGTTATAAAAACAAGGAATGTAGAAGGTGGCGCACACTTTTTTATTAGAACCAGGACGCTGGCTGATGCAAGGAAGTTGGCTAGAACGTAATTCTATGCCAGTTACCTTTAAGGGCATGACTTTGGTAGTCTGGAATCAAGATAACTGGTTCTCAATGGCCACAAAGTTAATATTTCTAGATAGCGATCGCTCAGAAATCTCCTTTCAATATAAAGGACGGATGGACGACGGCGATCGTCAATACACTTTTTTACTCCAGCATAATCTTTTAGGACAAGTTGAAGGCGAAGGCTGGATTTGTCCAGATACCATTGTCCAGCGTTATTGGGTATTGAGCGATCGCCAACGTCGTAGCGGTTTTGAAACCCTACACAAAATATCCGAAACTCATTACTACCTCACAAGCGGCATCCTAGCAGGTCATTTTTTAACCAGCACAATGGAAGCCAGTCTAGAACGACATTGACCATTCAAGTCTAATTTTCTATGTCAGACCCCAACCTTCGTCGCTTACTTAGTAACCGCTACGAAATTCAGGATTTAATTGGTACAGGAGCAATGGGACGAGTATATCGTGCTAAAGATATTGTGTTGGGAGGTGTACCCGTTGCTATTAAATTCCTCAGTTTATCCATCGAAAACGAAAAAATGCGCTTGCAAGAGCGTTTTGAGCGTGAAGCTAAAACCTGTGCCTTGCTAGGGCAAAAAAGTATTCACATTGTCCGTGTAATGGATTATGGAGTAGATGAAAATAAAACTCCCTACTACGTTATGGAATATCTACAAGGACAAGGGTTGAATACCATTATTCGCAGACAACATATTCCTTTAACCAGATTCCTCAGCATGACCCGACAAATTTGTTTGGGGTTAAAATGCGCTCACGATGGCATCGCAGTAGATGGCAAAACCTACCCAATTATCCATCGTGATATTAAACCGAGCAATATGCTGGTGATTCAAGACTCTAGTTTTGGTGAACTGGTCAAAGTCCTCGACTTTGGTATTGCTAAATTACTCATGACCAATAGTGATAATACTAAATTTTATTTAGGTACTCTAGCTTATTCCTCTCCTGAACAAATCGAAGGTAAAGAACTAGATAGTCGTTCTGATATTTATAGTTTGGGTGTGATGATGTTTGAGATGCTGACAGGCAAAATGCCACTTTTAGCATCAACTCAATCCTTTGGAGCTTGGTATAAACTCCATAAATCTCAACAGCCACGCTCTTTAATGGAGGTTAACCCTACACTAGAAATACCACAGGAGATTCATCAATTGGTGATGCGTTGTCTAGCAAAAAAACCTAGCGATCGCCCTCAAAATATTGGTGAAATCATTGAAATATTAAAGTCTGTAGAATCACCACAAGACCAGACACCCCCCATTAATCTCGATCTGACTTTACCAAATCCAACCCCCAAAACTCAGACAAAACCCGAAGAAATTAGCTACAGCAATCTATCAACAATCTTGATCCCAGAGGAAAAGCCAAACCCTAAACCATTAGTATCACAGAATAACAACAATTTAGCTGAAAAAAAAGTAACCCCTGATTTATTACCACCAACCATCAAGACCACTCAACTCACCTCTTGGCCAGCTAATAAACCAATTGCTAATATTGTTTTTCCCCAAGCCATTAATTACAACGATCAAATTTTAGCCGCTTTATGGGTGATGTTACCTCAAGCAGAAATTGAAAAGCGTCTGATCTGTACTCGTTATAATCAGTTTTTGTTCATTTCCACTCCCCACCCCATGCTCCTATGGATTACAGTCATCTACAACCGTCAACATGGAGCAAAATGGTTGCCTTATTACCTGGATCTCAAAACTAATTTTGGACAACAGATTATCCGCTTACTCCAACAAACAGATCATTACCAATTATTTTTCTTTGCCAGAGAAAACCCCAGTCATTGTAGCCATATCCTATCCGCTAGTATTGCCTCTACCCAAAATCAAAGATTCCAAGAGTGGCTCTTAACTAGCAACTTGATTCCTTCTTCAGGGAATGCCTCAATGAGTAAAAGCCTACTCAAAAAGGAATACGAAAAGATTAAACCGCAAATTCTCGAAAAACTAGAGACAACGGAGATAGATATTTCCTCCAACTTTTTTTAAACTTTGTACGGCTAAAAATCCAGCTAATCAAGCTATATTGCAAGTAATGGATAATTAGGAAAAAAATTGTGTTCCCTCTCTATGACAATAATCCAACACGAATTAAACCATATTTTACTTATGGTTTAATAGGTATGAATATTTTAGTATTTCTGCACGAAATCAGTCTAGCAAATACACAACAGCTAGATTCATTTTTACAATTGTATGCTGTAATACCCAATGAGTTAACCAACAACTTTGCCGGAGAATGGACAACGTTATTTACATCACAATTTCTACATGGTGGTTGGTGGCATCTGATATCAAATATGATTTATCTTTGGGTTTTTGGTAACAATATTGAAGACCGTTTAGGACATTTAAAATATCTGATTTTCTACTTAATTTGTGGTGCTTTTGCAGGGTTATGTCAATGGTTTATCAGCATCAATTCTAGTATTCCTTCCTTGGGAGCAAGTGGAGCAATTTCTGGAGTATTAGGTGCTTATTTGTTATGGTTTCCCCAAGCAAGAATTACAACCTTAGTTTTTCTAGGGTTTTTCATCACTACAATCAATATTCCTGCATTATTCATGATTGGATTATTTTTTATTCAAAATCTCATATCTGGTTTTGCTAGTCTTCAAGCAAGCGCCAACATGAGCGTAGAAACAGGAGGAGTTGCTTACTGGGCGCACATTGGTGGCTTCGTGAGCGGCATGATACTTAGTCCAATTTTTGACTCATTTAGACGGGAATAAATTTGGGTAATGGGTGATTGGTGATTGGTAATGGGTGATTGGTGATTGGTAATGGGTGATTGGTGATTGGTGATTGGTGATTGGTGATTTTCCTGTGGAGATGAACAATTCTCCTATGGAGATGAACAATAATTTCTGCCTCCCCTGCCTCCTCTGACAGGTGTAGGTATTTTACAAAAGCATCTGAAATGGGGTTTTTCCGTTGATTGAAAACTCCTCTTTCCCCTCTGAGTTCCCACTCAAGAACGAAATTTGGTCTTTTCAGACAGTTTAAAATTGCGTTTGAGAGTGTCAACTCACACCTAAATTAAAAACCTACACCTGTCAGAGGGGAGGCAGGGGAAGCAGGGGAAGTAGGGGAGGAATAATTAATTTATCACCAATCACCAATCACCAATCACCAATCCTCTAATAAAAACTGTCCCAAACTTGGGTAATGACTTTACTTAACCAGCGTCGTTGTTGTATATCTAACATCGGGTCATCTGCTAAAACTTGGGCTGTTAACTCTTCTAAAGATTGACCCTGAGCGCGGACAACTTTGACCACACCGGCGATTACTACGGCAACCAGTTCTTCATCTACTGGCTGTTGACGTAGGGCAAAAATTTCTTGTGGACTGTCTGGGATAGGATAATTCATGGCATGGGTTTTACAAACCGTACAAAATGAACAATAAACTTGACAAACTATTAAAATTTCTTTACGGAATCTTTAACAACGTAATTGGGCGGAGTCTAACCTACTTATTGCCTCAGTCAAATCAGTCGGAGTGAGTAAATCAATGGGAGATTGTAGCAGAGTATGAAAGAGATCCTTTATTTAGAAATCCCTAGCACTGACACAGCCGTTGTCCGTAAATGGCTGCAAGAAGTAGATTTAGCCTGGGGAGATGGGGAAAAATTACTAACTCCAGAAGGTGTTCGCCTGAGAACTACTGTTAAAAATGCAACCACTGGTAAGCAGATTACAGAAAATTTGGCAGATGAACTGTCAATATTTGTCTGGTCGGTGCAGCGTACTACCTACCTGAAAGTATTTCGCTGGGCAAATAAACCCTTTCCTGATGAGGAGCAAATTCTATCTAGCTTAACTAGAGCTATCAGAGACCGCTTTCCCCACCAATACCCAGAACCGCCAGCAATTGATTCCCAAAAGTCGATTTTCGCAGAGTTGGAATCTTATTATCCCCTAACTGTCAAATATTTTCAAAAAATGTCGAATGGGGAATATGATCTTAACCGCGTTTACTGGTGGGAACAACGTTGGCGAGAAGGAGTCAGAAATCCTCAAAAGCCCCGTCAGGTCTTGTTTTATTCGGAAAATAACCAACAAGCTGATATTCAATATGATCTCATCTATATCGGTGGTGCTTTAGGCTCAATTCACGCGGCAGTTATGGCTAAATTAGGCTATAAAGTCCTGTTGGTGGAAAGATTGCCCTTTGGCCGGATGAACCGAGAATGGAATATTTCTCGTGATGAAATCCAATGTTTAATTAATCTTGGTTTGTTGACAAATGCCGAATTAGAAACCATTATTGCCAGAGAATACAAAGATGGATTTAATAAATTCTTTGATGCCAATAATCCCTCTCACCTCAAAGCGCCGATTCTCCACACTCCCACCGTGTTAAATATAGCTTTAGATTCTGAAAAATTGCTGCAATTATGCGGACAAAAGTTACGAGCAGCAGGGGGTGACATTTGGGACGAAACGGAGTTCATTCGGGCAGATATCAATAATACACAAGTTGCAATTACTGTCAAGCATTTACCTAGTGGCAAAGAACAGCAAGCAATTGGGAGATTATTAATTGATTCAATGGGAACTGCTTCCCCTATCGCTTGGCAATTAAATGGTGGTAGGGCTTTTGATAGCGTTTGTCCGACGGTGGGGGCAGTAATTGAGCAGGGATTTGATCCTGGTGTGTGGGATTCTGATTATGGAGATGTACTTTACAGCCACGGGGATATTTCTAGAGGTAGACAGTTGATTTGGGAATTATTTCCTGGTGCGGGGGAAGAACTAACAGTGTATTTATTTCACTACCATGAAGTAAATGCAGAAAATCCCGGTTCTTTGCTGGAGATGTACGAGGACTTTTTTACAATTTTGCCTGAGTATCGTCGCTGCGATTTAGATAAACTGGTATGGAGAAAGCCAACTTTTGGTTATATACCGGGGCATTTTAGCGTTAGTAGTAGCGATCGCACTATTGCCTTTGATAGATTAATAGCGATCGGTGATGCTGCCTCATTGCAATCCCCCCTAATCTTTACCGGCTTTGGCTCCCTAGTTCGCAACCTAGAACGTCTCACAACCCTCTTAGATACAGCCCTCAAGCATGATCTATTGAGTTTCCGTCACCTCAATCAAATTCGTGCCTACCAAAGCAACGTTTCCGTCACCTGGCTATTTTCTAAAGGCATGATGGTTCCCACAGGAAAATTTATCCCCCCCCAACGGGTAAACTCCATGCTTAATACCTTCTTTGGACTACTAGCAGATGAACCCCTAGAAGTCGCCGATAATTTTATTAAGGATCGTTGCGATTGGTTGACATTTAACCGTTTAGCCATTAAAGCAGCCACAAAAAACCCAGCCTTGTTGTTATGGATTTGGCAACTAGCAGGATTTAGAGACTTAGTTAGATGGTTAGGTAATTATTTCAACTTTGGTCGTCACACTTTAATTAGTGCTTTATTAAATTCATGGTTTCCCCATCTTCTCAAATCAAGTCAATCATGGCTAGAAAACCGCTATCCAGGACTATGGTTACGAATGCTAGTAATTAACTATGCCATTTCTATTGGCAAACCGCGATAGAGACAGAGGAAATTTTACCAGTCCCCACTCACCGGGGACAAGAAGTCACTGAAAAATGAACCACAGAGGCACAGAGTTCACAGAGAAATCAGATTTTGAGAGATATTTTACCTAAGTCCTGTATTATACTACAAGTTGCTAGTTATTAATTTTCGGATATTTTGTAGTCTGTAGGGTGCGTCAGACAGAATAATTTAGACTAAACTCACTAATTTTAAGACTCTGACGCACCTTATTTAATCTAACTAGCAACTTACGTTATTAGTCCACGGAGGTGGACTTTGTTTGTATAGCCGCGACTTCCAGTCGCCAGCGCTTCAATTACTATAAAATCACAGAACGCTCTAAAACATCCTCAATTCCATAGGGACAATCCATAGGAAAATCTAAATCTGTTTCCTTAGCAGCATCCAATCTAGCAATACGATAGGCATTATCTAACCATTCATCACATAAATAACGATGAAGACTAGGACTGTCTTTCAGATAAAGACTAATATTAATACGTTCACGCTCAATTGTTAGTCGCCAACTTCTAGAGCGTTTTTGAACCTGATAATCCCATTTGAGAAGATGGTGTAAAATTAAGCGCACACTACTCAATAGTTTATCCCGTTCACGCTTCGACAAATCCCTAACCTCTTCTACCAAATTCTCAATATCAAGCTCAGAAAATTGTCCGGCCGCCAATAAACGCGCCATTTCTTCTGCCCAAAGTCCGTAATCACGGTTGTAAAGAGTTGTCATTAGATCCACTAAAAACTGAATCGTTATTTTCCAATTATATGTCTTTAATCCCAGAGAGGCGATTTGATTAGTTAGGGCTTGCTGAATAAATCTAAACCCGTTTATTAATAAGGGTTTCGATGGTTTTTGTCACAAAAATGTGCAAAGTTTTGGCTAATAGTGTCTCAAAACGGTGGCATTTTTCTTTGTCAGATATAGGAAATTGAGGATATCCAGATAGCTAAAACTGTTCCCTGTTCCCTGTTCCCTGTTCCCTCCCCTCACAGATAACTTTTCCAGCAAACCCTAGTTAGGAATATGAATTAAATAAAGTGCAAAAGTAGGGTGTGTAAAGCCCTTCGGGCATGGCTACGCTAGAGCGACAGCGTAACGCACCATTCCAGCTTAAATCAGAATTGCAGGTTATTAAATTTGCGTTCCTTACTTTATTTATGCTTCCTAGTATGGAAATTAGGTAATTCAACAGATGCCAACGACTTGCGCCCCTTGGGTGGACGTTGGGGGTAAATTAACGGGGAAGGAGAATTATAATCACTAGGATATTCACCTGTTACTTCAGCAGATATATCATCTACTGGTAATTGCGACTGTTTAGGTAAAGGAACTTCCGCCCAATAATCCTCTATTTCCACAGTATTTAGCTTCTTATACTCAGGAACAGGCAGTGAAATTTGTACATCTGGCACACTATCTTCTACCTCTAACTCCTGTTCTGGTTGTTGATCATTTTCAACAGTCAAAGTTGGAATATCTAAATCTACAACCTGATTTTCTGTAGTTGAAGATACAGGTTGTGGCACAAAAAACTTTTGAATTAAACTATCTAATTGCTGCTCTAACTCAACAGACTCAGAAGAAACAACGGTGTCTGATTCAACAACCTCTGGGGTAGGATATTTTTTAGTGTATGGCGGTGGATTTACAGGAACTTTAATAGAATGATTTATAGAATCACTCACAAAACCAGAATCTGCTGACCAAGGTTTAATTGGCTGTGCATTAGTAAAAACTGATGGTTGAGACCAACGCTCTTTTTGCGAAAATCTTGAATGCTCGCTATTTATATAATCAACATCTTCTAAAGTATCATAGCTAGGAACAGGCTGATCTAGACATTTTTCTAACGCCGCCTTAAACTGTAAAGTCTGACGTTGCTGGCGCATTAACCTAGTACGCAACTCTCGACAAGTGTTTTCTGATTGCAGCAGATGATGAGACTGTTCACTATAGTTAGTTTGCAATAAAGAACATTCTCGCTCTAATTGAGCTAGACGTTGTTGGCTAATTTGTAACTGTGATTTATGAGTTTCAACAAAAATTTCCTGATGTTGAACCGTTTGTACAGCCGTTTCTAATTGTTTAAATAAAGACTGAATTTGCTCTTGAGCCGCCGAAAGTTCCTGAGTTTGCTGATTAAGCATTGACTCAGTAACGCTAGAACGTGTTTTTTGCCACTGTAAAATCTTGTCGGCTTCAGCTAATTCAGTTTTTAACTGTTCTACTTGACTATACAAATCAGTATTTGCTCTACTTAACTCTTGATTCAATGCCAACAACTGCTGAAATTCTGAGTTTATCTGTGCTTGCTGTTCGCTGTCTGGTTCTGCAACCCAGTCTTGTCGGTTATTACTTTCTAAGTTTTTCCCAACAGTAGTTTGATACTCCGACTCAAGTACCGATTTGAGTAGTGGCACATTAGCAGAATTGAAGGATTCAATTAAAGTGCCGTCGTTTGAGGTGTCAGCCATATTTATCACTTTTAACCCACCTGCCTAAAAATATTTAGCATTGCTGGTGTTACCATTTTTGATTAACTGCGATTCCGGGTTTCCTCTAGAAGCCAAGTTAAGCTCTCTCGTAACATGATCAATTCAGTTATTCTGCACTGAGAACCTGATGCTGTTATAGCATTTTGCTCTTGTTACTCGTCAACCTTTAATTTATGATAGTCACTACCATGTCACATATTTATGAAGGGTTAGACCCCGTTTAAATTTAGTAAACTGTTATACCATAAATACCAAACTCCTAAAACTTCCTAGATATTAATTCTTACCTTCAAAATGTACATCAGGTTAAATTCTCTAAAAGTTAAAAAACTCTAAATACGAGTATTTTATTTTGCCAATAAATAAAGGATGCTCAACCTCAAACCTGTCGTTCTAGTAAAAGACAACCAAAATCCTCTAGGGTTAAAAGTATCTTTTGCACCAGTGGTAACGCTTGTTCTGTGTCCATAGAATGTAATGTGACAGGATCTATCGGTCTATATTGTTTCCATCTCTCTACTATCGACATTAGTGACTGGGGGTGGTCTAACAAATCTATGAGGCAAATTGCCATTGAGCTATCTATGCAGATAAATTCCTCAATTTGTGATAAATATTTACTTATCGGGAAGATCCTGCTCTCTTTTATGGAAGCTAAAAGGTCTGTTTTGAATTGGGGAATTTTTAACTGAGGATGTAGATATACTGTTACCTCCTGCCAATCTGAGTGAGTCCATTCAGCAGGTGAGACAAAAATCTGTGCTTCTTGGGGATGTCCACACCAAAAGTCTAGCAGACGATGTACAGGATGTAATAATTCAAATATCTGTAGTTTTTCTTCTAGAGATATTTCTGGTAAACTCATTCCTAAAAAGGCAGGTAAATTATCTGGTTCTTTAAATAAGGTCATTAAGTCCCATTTACGCCAGTCAACCATATTGATAAATTCTAATTCTGCTAAGTTTAAAAATGTAAACATTTCAGGGATAGTATAGCCTTTATCTCCTTGTAATAAATAATTAATTAAAACCATGCCTTTGAGTTCTTCGCCTTGGTAGTTAAAGTTCCAAGTTGTATCTTTGATGTTGACGTTATTTTTTAAAGCTTGCATCATTTCAATGACAAGTTCTACTTCTAAATCTCCTGGAGATTCATCTCTCAAACCCATCATTGTAAAGACTTTTTGAGCGCGGTAAACTTCGGCTCTTTGTGTGGAATTATGCAGGTTGGCTCGAATAATCCCATTAGGCTTTAACACTGATTTCATCGCTTTTAGTGCGGTGATGGGATCTGGTAAAAGATATAGGGTTTCATCGCAATTAATATAATCAAACTGATAACCTAATTTTGCTAAGTCGTGAATTGATAAAGTATGAAATTCTGCCTGGTCAAATCCGTGATAATCTAAGCGTTTACGAGCTAATTCAATGGATTTCTCTGATATGTCAATACCAACAACTTTCGCTCCTGGATTTGCTTCTGATAAAATTAATGATTTGAAGCCAGTTCCGCAACCAGCATCTAAAATCATTTTTCCTTGAGGATCTATAATTTGTTGATTTCTTAGATAAAAGGAAGTAACTATATTATGAGTATAAAGGGAATTAAAATCATTTTTAGGAGATGCTTCCAGGGGGATTCTTGGATAGGGAGCGTTATTAAATTGCTGACGGATTTTTTCTAATAGTTCAGATGCTTGATTGTCCATCTTCTTTCCCTATGTAATTGGTTTTATTTAATGGTTGATCATTTTTAATTAAAAGTATTTTCAAAAGCCTTGGCGACTAGAAGTCGCGGCTATACAGGCATGGCGCGTAGCGGCTTCCCGCAGGGAAGGCCACCTCCGTGGGTTTCAAACCCTTGATTTGGTATTGGTAAAGTAGTAGTTACAC
Source organism: Cronbergia sp. UHCC 0137 (assembly GCF_034932285.1). Taxonomy (NCBI): domain Bacteria; kingdom Bacillati; phylum Cyanobacteriota; class Cyanophyceae; order Nostocales; family Nostocaceae; genus Cronbergia; species Cronbergia sp. UHCC 0137. The sequence continues at coordinate 8,693 of NZ_JAYGHC010000026.1, read as the reverse complement.
AGACAAACCCTTGATTTAGTAACGTAAGTTGCTAGTTAGATCAAATAAGGTGCGTCAGAAACTTAAAGTTAGCGATTTTACCCTAAATTATTCTATCTGACGTGGTTGGTGAGCTTGCCGAACCACACCCTACACACTACAAAATGTCCGAAAAATTAATAACTAGCAACTTGAGTTAGCAGTGGTAAAGTAGTAGTTTTAAGTGTGATGACAGTTTACCTCTGGTTTTAGAATACCCAAATTAAGGATACATTTAACAATATTGTTGGGAAAAATGTGAAAATTTCACTGCTACATAATTGTTTGTGTTAAAATAAACGTAGTGGTTATGAGTTTAGATTATTATTATGACTAACTTAGCAGTAGAAAATTTAGTGATTATTGGTTCTGGTCCAGCAGGATACACAGCGGCGATTTATGCGGGACGGGCGAATTTAAAACCTGTGGTTTTTGAAGGGTTTGAAGTGGGGGGTTTACCTGGTGGTCAATTGATGACTACGACGGAGGTAGAGAACTTTCCGGGTTTTCCTGAAGGAATTACGGGGCCGGAACTGATGAATAAAATGAAGGCGCAAGCAGAACGCTGGGGAGCCGAGTTGTATACTGAGGATGTGATCTTTGTTGATTTGAGTCAGCGTCCTTTTACTGTACGATCGCACTTGAGGGAAGTAAAAGCTCATAGTTTGGTAATTGCGACTGGTGCAACGGCCAAACGTTTAGGTTTACCTAGTGAAGATAAATTTTGGAGTCGAGGAATTTCGGCTTGTGCGATTTGTGATGGTGCAACCCCAATTTTTCGTGGTGCGGACTTGGTGATAATTGGCGGGGGTGATACGGCGGCGGAAGAAGCTATATATCTAACCAAGTATGCTTCTCAGGTAAATTTGCTGGTGCGTTCTGAGCAAATGCGGGCTTCTAAAGCTTTGCAGGACAGGGTTTTGAGTAATGGTAAAATTAAGGTACATTGGCATACGGAAGCGGTGGATGTGCTGGGAAATGGTGAAATGACGGGGCTAAAAGTCCGTAATAACCAAACTGGTGAGGTGAGTGAATTACCAGCTAAGGGTTTATTTTATGCTATTGGTCACACTCCTAATACTTTTTTATTTAAAGGACAATTAGAATTAGACGAGGTGGGTTATGTTGTGACTAAACATGGTGGTGTGGAAACCACTGTGGATGGTGTGTTTGCGGCTGGAGATGTGCAGGATCACGAGTTTCGTCAAGCGGTGACGGCTGCGGGTACTGGTTGTATGGCGGCCATGTTGGCTGAACGCTGGTTATCGTCTCAGGGGTTGATTCAGGAGTTTCATCAGCAGTTAGTAACAGTGAATGAATTAGTGGAGAAGAAAGTCGAAGTTGGTGAGTTTAATTTGCAAGCAACACGTCATGCGGGGGGTTATGCGTTGCGGAAGTTATTCCATGAGAGCGATCGCTTGATTATGGTAAAATACATTTCTCCTGGTTGTGGTCCTTGTCATACTTTGAAGCCGATTTTGAATAAAGTGGTGGATGAGTTTGAAGGGAAAATTCACTTTATTGAAATTGATATTGAGCAAGAACAAGATATTGCCCAAAATGCTGGGATAATAGGAACGCCAACGGTGCAGTTGTTCAAAAACAAGGAATTATTACAGGAAATCAAGGGTGTGAAGCAAAAGAGTGAGTATCGTCAATTAATTGCTAGTAATTTGTAGAGAATATTTTCGCGCTGAGGTGCAGGGGATTAAGATGTAATGGTTTGAGAAGGAAAGATGGTAATGTACAATCCGTTTCCTGGGATGAATCCGTACTTAGAATTACCTGAACTTTGGCATCAGGTACACAATCGTTTAATTGTCGCTATTGCTGATGATTTAACTCCCCAAATTGCTCCACAATACCGGGTTTCTATCGAGGAGCGAGTTTACACAAGTGTAGATGATATTTTTTTGGTGGGAATTGCTGATGTAGCTGTTGCAAAAAGAAATAATTTGGAAACTGGTACAACTTTAACGAAGACGAAATTTGTTGAACCTAGTAAAGTTAAAGTTCCCATGTCTGAAGAGGTAATTGAGCGATTTTTAGAGGTTAGATCAACTCAAAATCGGGAAGTGGTGACTGTAATTGAGATACTTTCACCTAAAAATAAACGTTCTGGAGAAGGTAGAAATATTTATGAAACTAAAAGACAAAGAGTTTTATCATCTGCAACTAATTTAGTGGAAATTGACTTGTTAAGAGTTGGAGAAGGTTTACCAATTTTAGGAGCAACTAACGGCGATTATCGCATTTTAGTTAGTCGTAGTTATCAGCGACCTGATGCAGACCTTTATACTTTTAATTTAAAAGACCCTATTCCTTGTTTTCCTGTTCCCTTGCGTTTAGGTGAAGTTGAACCTATGATTGATTTGCAGAGATTATTGCAGGAAATTTACCAACGGGCTAGATTTGATTTAGCAATTGATTATTCTCAAGTTCTCAAACCTCTGTTATCTCTTGAACAGGAAGATTGGGTGAGGGAAATTTTAAGTGGTGAGTAAAGCGATCGCTAAACAACTAAAATTGGAGTTAGGTCTAATATAAATCCGGGTAGAATGTCTTCACCGGAAAGTTGTGGTGGGTTGTCAATGGAGAAATTCAGGATTTCTACTTCTTGTCCTAAACGATAAATTTCTACTAACGGTGTTTGAGGATCAATTAACCATCCTAAAATTAGCCCATTTTTTTGATAGTCGCGCATTTTTTTCCGCAATTTATCCAAAGAATCAGTTTCGGAACGCAGTTCAATGATAAAATCTGGACAAATAGGTGGAAAACGTTTTCTTTGATCTGGGGTTAAGGCTTCCCAACGTGCTAATTTTACCCACGCAGCATCAGGACAACGGTAAGCACCAGTGGGTAGTTTAAACTCTGTTGAGGAGTCAAATACTTTTCCTAACTTGGTTTGACGATTCCATAAACACACTTGGAAGTTAATATCTGAGTTTCTAACACCACTTTCTCCACCAGTAGGGGACATAATGATTAATTCTCCTTCCTCAGTCAATTCTAATTTCCAAGGTTCATTGGCGATGCAAAGTTGATAAAACTGTTCATCCGTTAAACCTACTGATGGAGGTACGTTGAGGGTTTCTATCATCTATTTTGCTCAAAGAGATCAATATGAAAATTATACTTTAAATTTACTCAAAATGATAAATAATAGGTAGAATAGTCAGCGTCTCTTGCTGAATCTGGGCTATACATGACCATTACAAAAAGGCAACTCCCGAAATTTCTCCTATTTGCCAAAAATCCCACTTTATCTGGAAGATTAATGTTGATTGGGTTGGCTATGACTCTTGTTTTTATCTTCTTAGCCTTCTTTTCGCCAGTTTTTCAAAATTGGGGATGGCTACAAAATCCTAAAGAGTTTTTATCTAACCCGATTCATCAACCACCTACGGCTACACATTGGTTTGGAACAAGTCGTTTGGGGTATGATGTGTTTTCCCGGACGATATTCGGCGCTCAAGCTGCTCTACAAGTGGTAATTTTAGCTACGGTGTTGAGTATGACTGTTGGTGTGCCTTTGGGGATGGTAAGCGGTTATTTGGGTGGTAGGTTGGATAAGGTGTTGCTATTTTTGATGGATAGTATTTACACTTTACCAGGATTACTACTTTCTGTGACACTGGCTTTTGTGGTGGGGAGGGGGATATTGAATGCAGCGATCGCTATCAGCATTGCCTACATACCCCAATATTATCGCGTTGTTCGCAATCACACAATCAGTGTAAAAACGGAAGTTTACATTGAAGCTGCTCAAGCTATGGGTGCTTCTAATTGGGTTATACTTTCCCGTTATCTGTTTTTTAATGTGATTCAAAGTGTACCCGTAATATTTACACTCAACTCTGCTGATGCGATTTTGGTTTTGGGCGGTTTAGGATTTTTAGGGTTAGGATTGCCGGAAGATGTTCCTGAATGGGGATATGATTTAAAACAGGCTTTAGAAGCTTTACCTACTGGCATCTGGTGGACTACTTTGTTTCCAGGGTTGGCTATGACTTTGATGGTTGTAGGGTTATCACTACTTGGTGAGGGGTTAAATGAGTTTGTTGATCCTCGCCTCAGAAGACAAAATAGAAAATAGTTGTAAGTTATGAAATGTGAGAATTACGTGAAAGATAATATTTCTTTAATTGCTGCTGCTACTGGTGGGTTAATGCTTTCTTTTGCCCTTACTGGTATTTTAAAAGGTTCACCGATTATCAGTTGGGAAAAAAGAATTAGTTCTTCTCAAATTGCTAATGTACAAACTGTTCTTGAACAGCCAAAAGGTAAAAATATCCACAACAAGAGTGTTTTTATTGATAATTAAGTGATACCTGCTATTTGGAGAATTTGAGAAATATCTTGGAGACTAATTAAAATATCTTCAGAAAATATTTGTGGATAAATAAGATGTTGTAAATGCCAACCAGGAAGTGTTTGACCGATTAAATAGTAGTAGTCTAAATTTAATAAATTACTAATCCACCAATAACAGTGATAAACGTAATTTGGAGAAAATAGCTCAATTATTTGCGTTCCTGGTTGACAAAAGGCTAAATTTGTTAATCCGCTACCGTGGGGAGAAATAATAATTTCAGCTTGAGAAAATAACGCTGCTTGTTCTATTACTGACATTGACTCTAAAGCTACTGTTTCAAAGCCTTTTGTTTGAAGTAATTGCTGTAGTTCAACTTCGTTTAAAATTCTCCTACCTTTAGCTAGTTTTCGAGTGATGTAAATCCTTTTTTTAAGATGTGCTGATTTTAGAAAATGCGATTTTAAGAAGTCACAAGTCCATTTTGGCATCCAGGACACGCAACCAGCAAAAGAAGGAACTATTAATTCAGTTGCTTGTACATGATGAAGATCACGGATATTAATTTGCTTATGTTCGGGAATTTGTAGTAGTTTTAAAGTTTCTTTTTGAAAGGGTAAATGATTATCGACAATAAAGTAATCTATTAAATCTATATTAGCTATTTTTAATAATTCAAATCTTGGTAAAACATCTAACATCCAATGAAAATAAATATGGTTTGCAAGTCCAGCTAAAACAGCAACTCTTCCTGTAAAAAATTGAATTGGAGGTAATTTGTCAACAGAAAAAATACTGTGTTTACTTGGATGTTTATCAGGATGATTAGGACTGAGAATGGGAAAATCTGGAGAAAGATCAGCTAAAAATGTATTTTCATCTGTCATAATTACAGATTGGGTTTGTGGTGAATTTAGCCAAAATCGACCTTGAGGAATTGTGACTACAAATGAAGGGGGTAATGTAACCTTTTTACCAAATCTAAAGCTAAAATGTAGAGAATTATCTAAGGTTTGAGGATGAGTTAAGTTTATATCAATTTCTGGATGAATTTGTTGATAGTTAGTTTGAATAGAAGGATTGTCTTTTATCCATTGTTGAGTCGATTCATAAAATTTAGTGGGAGGATGAAGGTAAGTTTGATTTGGTGTGATTTCACTTAGTTCTGGTGCTTTTTGCAGATGAGTGAGAAAGTTATTTAAAGCTAAATATAAATCTTGTTTATTTGCGTGATGATCTAAAAGTAATTGAATGAATTTAATCCCATTTTCATTAATATTAGTCAATGATAAATTTGCTGTTTCCAGGAGATTAATTAAAACTTGAGCAAATTCAGGTTCTATTTCCAGAGATTTGCGTAAATATTCAATTCCTTGATCTAAATATCCTAGTTGGATTAAAGAAAGAGCTAAATCACTATAACTGGGAGCATGATTACCTTGTATTTGTAGGGAATTATGAAAACAATTAATAGCTAATTCCCATTGTTTAATTTGGGTGTAACATAGACCAATTTCGTAATAGACTAAATAATTAGGTTGAATTTCTAGTATGTGCTGATAACAATCAATCGCTGAGGTAAATTCCCCTAATTTATGCCAAATATGAGCTTGATGAAGATAAGCATCAACCCAATTAGGCTCAAGTTCAATAGCAGTTTGCCAATGTGCGATCGCTAACTCTAAATTCCCTTGAATTGCTACAGAATCAGCCAAATTATAGTAAATTTCAGGTTGACTATCATCCCATTCTAAAATAGCTTCATAAATTAATTGGGCAAATTCAGGTTTTCGCAAAGACAAATATTTTTTAGCTTGGTTTTTTAAAAATTCCACCAAATATTCAGGTTCAAAATCTAGATTTCCTTCTGTAAAAACTGATAACCAAATTGTATGTGCCTGTTCATTTTCACCTTGCAATAACCAAGATAATCCTAAATACCAATAGACAGAAACTACATCAGGAAATTGAATAATACATTGCTCATAAAATCTAATCGCTTCTGTAAAATTACCCTGTTCCAAATAACTGTCAGCCTGAAATGTAAATTGATCAATATCCATTTATAGCAATTCCCATTCAAGTGAGGTACAAGCAGTAATAATTAAACGCAGATGGACGCAGATAAACGCTGATAATTTTGTACGTTAGTAGACTAGAAAATGCTATATTTCTTTTTTTTGCAATGTTTGAATAAAATGAATAGCTCTTTCTCGTACTGCTGATTGATAATCTGGTAAAGACATATCTCTATTTTTAAAATATGTAATACCTCTGGAAATAGGGACAATTACACCTTTACCATCATGTCCTCGACTATCAAGAATACTTTCGATATTTCCTCCTTGACTTCCTACTCCTGGAGTTAGAAAAATTGCATTTGGCATTATTTCTCTGAGTTGTTTTGCTTCATCAGGAAATGTAGCACCTACAACAGCACCTATACAACTGTAACCAGATTTTCCGATGCTATCTTTACCTAATTGATTAACCAGTTCTGCAAGTTGATGAAATATTTTTTTTCCATTTACAGATAAATCTTGAATCATACTTGAGCCAGGATTAGAAGTTTTAACTAAAATGAATAAACCTTTACCACATTTAGTCGCAACTTCTACAAATGGCATCAGACTATCTTCTCCTAAAAAGGGGTTAATTGTCAGACAATCAACTGCTAAATCTGAATTTACCACTATGCCATTTTTAAGTCTGGTTTCTCCTTCTAAATAAGCCTGAGCATAAGCAAGTGAAGTTGAATCAATATCTCCTCTTTTTGCATCTAAAATTACTAAAAGGTTGTGGGCTTTAGCATATTTGATAGATGCAACCAAAGCATTGATACCACTACTTCCAAACTGCTCAAAGTATGCCGATTGAAACTTTACGGCTGGAATTAAATCTGATAAACTTTCAATAACGACTTGTGAAAAGCTAGTTAAGGCTGTGGTAATTTCCTGGGAGTTATTGCTTGTAGGAAGTAGAAATTCTGGCATCAAATCAAAATTTGGATCGATTCCAACTACTAAGTCGCTTTTTTGGCTTTGCTGTTCAGTAAGGCGATCGCTAAAGTGCATATCTTCAATAAAATCCTAATTAAAAATATTCTTCATTCACTGCTGTATGTTATCATTGACGGCAAATAAATGAAATCAAAGTATTGTGAATCAAGTAATTGGGGTTGATTTAGGGGGAACAGCGATTAAATTAGGGCGATTTGGGGCTGATGGTAGTTGTTTGCAATCATTAACTGTACCCACTCCCCAACCAGCAACACCAGAAAATGTGTTAGCTATCATAGTGGATGCGATCGCTCTTGTTGACCCAGATAATCTAACTGTAGCTATTGGTGTCGGTACTCCAGGACCCACGGACGCAACTGGAAGGATTGCCAAAGTAGCCATTAATTTGGTAGGATGGCAGGATATACCCTTAGCCGATTGGTTAGAAAGCAAAACCAATAAACCCACAATTTTAGCCAACGACGCAAACTGTGCAGGTTTGGGAGAAGCTTGGTTAGGTGCAGGACGGAACTTTCAAAATTTGATTTTGCTGACTTTGGGAACTGGGGTTGGTGGTGCAATTATTCTTGATGGTAAATTATTTGTTGGACATCTAGGTGCAGCGGGAGAACTGGGTTTAATTACCTTAAATCCCCAAGGACCAATGTGTAATAGTGGTAATTCCGGCTCATTAGAACAGTATACTTCAGTTACAGCCATTCGTCGCCAGACAGGGAAAGAACCAGCAGAAATAGGCGCACTTGCTCAAGCTGGAAATACCGAGGCTTTGAGTTTTTGGGACGAATATGGTAGATATTTAGGGATTGGGTTGACAAGTTTAATTTATGTCCTCACACCCCAAGCGATCGTCCTTGGTGGTGGTGTTAGTGCGAGTTTTGAGTTTTTTTTACCAGCGATGAAAGCAGAAATTGAACAACGGGTGTTACCTACATCTCGTTTGGATTTACAGATATTACCTGCACAGTTAGGTAACTCTGCGGGGATGGTAGGGGCGGCTAAATTAGCTCAAAGTCTTTTATAAGTAGTCGGACAAAATTAAATTTATTCGTTGAGAGAGGGAACAGGAAGGATCAGGGAACGGAAAAATCAGTTGTATAATTAATCCTATCTCATTACTTAGTTTGATCTTGTTCTGTGTAAAGTAGTAGTCCGTCAAGAACTAATTAATAGACATCTCCGGTAAAGATTGTAGAGACGTTCCATGGGTAGGGATTCTCGGCTCTACGGGGGTTTTAGGTCACGCATATTTAGTTTCTGGGGATGTCTATTGTATATTAGTGCGGTGCGTCAGATAGAGAAAATCTGTTGTGTGATAAATTGTCGGGTCTGACGCACCCTAC
>NZ_JAYGHC010000025.1:66968-83037 GCF_034932285.1 Cronbergia sp. UHCC 0137 | reverse complement strand
CCGAATAGAAAGTTTATCTTTCATCAATTACTACAGCAAGGTTCAAATAACTATCCTAAATTTTCTACTAAATTTTGATGTTATGCACTTGCCAAACCTTGCTGTAAATTGTCTAATACTTTAACTAAATTGAGAGGGTGTTTGAAAAGTTTTGAGGGGTCAAAATTTATGCAAGTCGCCGTACCATGATCCGGATCATGACAAGATAAATAAACGTCTCCGATATTTCCGGCAATAATTCATAATCTCTGACCAAACGCCGACACCCCTAACGCCTTCAGCGACGCTACGCGAACAACCAGCCAAAAGTGCGCTCTATCACCCAACGTTTTTTGAGTAAAACAAAGCCCTTGGTTTGCTCTGGTCGCAAAACTACCTGCACAATCCAACGGCAAACATCCATTACCCACATCATGAAAGCTGGACCATCAAAGCCGCCATCAGTCCAAATGGTCGTCAACCGAGAAACCTTGTCACCCATTTTTCAGTATATTCTCGCAGACTATCATGAATGTGCAACCACGTCCCGTCTTTACGCCAGTTCCGGAAATATGTATACACTGTTTGCCAAGCTGGAAAATCCCCTGGTAGCGCTCGCCATTGCACCCCTTCTAGCAAGACATAAAAAATCGCGTTCAAAACTTCCCACATATCGACTTCACGCTTGCGACCACCGGGTTTGGATTCTGGAATCATCTCACTCAGAAATTCATATTGTTCACGGGTCAGATTGCTGGGGTATGCCTTACTCATGTTGCTCTCTCGGTGCTGTCTATTATCTATTCATAGCGTATACTGAGAGGGCTTTTTTACAAACTGACCGACTTTTCAAACACCCTCTAAAGGACAAAAACCAACTGCTTGGATTTGATAAGCTTTGAGTTTGATTTTGCTGGTATGGGGATTTAATTTACTAATAGCACTGACACGTATTTGTTACCTCAAAGATGAAAGTCTCACGCAAAGTCGCAAAGTCGCAAAGGAAGGAAGAAAGGAAGAAGAGGTAAGGTACAAATTTTATTCTGTTCCCTCTTCTCTGTTCCCTTGTTTCCGCTATATATAGCAACCGTCAAGGTGGTTAGGACATCAATTGTTAACGCAGCTTGACGTAAGCCATTGATGAAACGAGTTTTACAACAAGGTTTTATTCCTGACTCCTGACTCCTGCTATAACTTTATGCCAGACGTTTAGCTTCTACAGTTAAAGGTAATTTCTCTTTATCTGGTAATTCACTAAATTCTAATTCCCAACCATTGGCTAAAGTCAGAACTTTACCTGCTTCTGTGTCTGTTTGTTTAACTACTTCTTCTTCTAGGTCTTTTTTGGCTACATAGACAACCAAAGTACCAGCATCATTCATCCGTAGCATTACTTTCATTATTTTCCTCAGCAGATTCTAGTTCTTTCTTTTTACAACCGACGATGAACCCTGTTTCTAAGAAATGGACGGCGTATATATAGGAACTTTGTAAAAATGTCCCTATACTTGCGACGTAACCAATGTCTCCCTTTTTTGCTAAAACTGCACCGATTTCTTGACCAGGAAATGTACCATCGTTTTTAATTAGTTTACGAAGTCGGACTTTATGACCAATTTCAAAAGCGGGTGGTAAGTCCAGTTCTAATTCATCGCGTTGCATGGGAATACCTCTGTTCGCGTACTAAGTTCAACAGTTCTTCTGTTGTCAAGTTACGTTTCATTTGTGTACATTGCTGGCGTATTGCATCTAATACAGCTTGGGTTTCTTGGGGATTTAAAAATATTCCATGCTGTTCTAATAAGTTAGACACTAAATGCCGACCAGAATGTTTACCTATTACTAAACGTCTTTCCCAACCTACTTCTTCAGGAGAAAATGGTTCGTAGGTTTCGGGATTTTGTAATACTCCATGAGCATGAATACCTGATTCGTGAGCAAAGGTGTTTTCTCCAACTATTGCTTTCCAAGGTGGAATACTAGCTCCTGATGCAGCAACAACTAATTGGGATAGTTCTAATAAACGTCGAGTATCAATGCCTAAATCAACGCCATAGATACATTTAATTGCCATGACAACTTCTTCTAAGGCTGCATTTCCGGCGCGTTCACCTAAGCCGTTGACGGTGGTATTAACTGATGATGCACCAGCTTTAATAGCGGCTAGAGCGTTAGCAGTTGCTAGACCAAAATCATTATGGTTGTGAATTTCTAAAGGTATTGATAAAGCTGATACTAATCGTTTAACTTTGACGTAGGTTGTGAAGGGATCTAGAACTCCGACTGTATCACAAAAACGAAAGCGAGAAGCACCCCATTCTTGAGCATAAAGGGCAACATCTAAGAGAAAACTTTCATCGGCTCTGGAGGAATCTTCTCCACCTACTGCTACCCAAAGTCCTTGATCAAGTGCAAAGCTGATACAGTCTTTAAGTTTTTGTAAACTTACTCGCCATTGACCATGAAATTTAGCAGCAATTTGAATACCAGAAACGGGAATAGCAATATGTACTCGTTGTAATCCACTGGCGACAGAAGCTTTAATATCTGATATGACTGCACGGTTCCAGCCTAACAGTTTTGCTTCTAAATCTAGGTCAACAATTTCAGCGATCGCTCTAATTTCTTCTTGTCCCATGGCGGGTATCCCGACTTCTAATTCAGGAACACCAATTGCATCCAGAAATTGAGCGATCGCTACTTTTTCTTCTAAGGTGAAAGCCACACCTGCTGCTTGTTCACCATCACGTAATGTAGTGTCATTAATAATGATTGGAGTCATTTCAAACATCCTTCTCTGGGAACTTTACTTAATATCCTTTCTGAATACAATTCCTAGTAATGGTAGATGAAAAATAAGTTCTTGTTTCTAGGTTAAATGCTACAAATAGGACTATTAATTAAGCACTATTTACGATCTTAATTATTACTCAAACACAAAATTATATCTGTATGACAGAGAACTAAATTTTGGTATCAATTATAATTTTATTTTTTTGATATATTTCCCGGAATCCTAATTTTTGTTCGGAAGATGATTTATTTAAATTTTGTTTGTTTAAGCGTGTTCTGCTAACCAATCAAAAATTCGTGCTAATTGCTCTAAATCTACTAAACCATATTGCCAAAGTAGCATGGGTATGGGTCCATTATCTAATTCACGATGTCGCAATGCTACTGCAATATCAGCATTTGAAAGTTCCAGTTCGTTATGCAAGAAATGAAGTAATTTTTTATCGCTGTTACAATAGATCATAATCAAACATTCAAAAGGTCAATCCAGAAAATCAAAAAAAATGTCAGTATCAGTCTTAGTTTCTAATTTACTCTTGACAAAATTTAGGTATGTCAGAGAAGTTTTAGATTTAGCAAGCTAGGGAAACCTAAGCTTAGATTAATTTCCTTTTATCCGCAAGATGATTTGTGAGTGAATAATAACTTCCACTTTTTTAGAGAAAGAAATAGGGATTGCAAGATCAATTCTGGTCTGATATTGTATGAGTTAGACATTAGAGAAGTTAGTAATTGTAATCACTCATACAAAATTGATCACCTTACTAACTTTTACGCCAACAATTTTCTAACCATTGCACCAACTCATGACGGGGAGCGAGAATTTGCATCACTGTACTGCGGACTAGAATTGCTTCTTTAACCGTATTGATTTGTACTCGCAAAGAACCATCAGGAGGACAGGAACAATCAATCATCAATTCTTGCAAACGGTGATAAATTTGCCAGCGATCGCTCAAAGGAATCAACAAAATTTGCGGGTCTAAAGCGTCAGAATTACAAGGTGGTAACATCTCAATGATCATCCTTGGTCAAAATTTGTAACTGTTGTTCAAGTTTCTCAATCCGCGAAAGTAAAGAACGAATTGCAGTTGCTTCTAAATCAGGTAGTTTTCCATGTTCTAAAAGACCATTTTGTTGTTTACGAGAAACAATGCGGCCAGGAATCCCCACAACAGTTGAATCTGGAGGAACATCACGCAACACAATTGAACCCGCACCAATACGCACGCGATCGCTAATTTGAATATTCCCCAAAACCTTCGCTCCCGCACCCACAACAACGTTATTACCCAAGGTGGGATGACGTTTACCGCTTTCTTTCCCAGTTCCACCTAGAGTTACACCCTGATAAATAAGCGTATAATCGCCGACAATTGCAGTTTCACCAATCACAACTCCCATACCATGATCGATAAATACACCTTTCCCAATTTCTGCACCAGGATGAATTTCAATTCCCGTTAAAAATCGTCCCAAATGGGAAATTAAACGGGGAATAAAACCAACTTTGCACAAGTGTAACCAGTGCGCGAAACGATATAAACACAGCGCGTGAAATCCTGGGTAACAAAATATTACCTCTAACCAATTACGTGCTGCTGGATCACGCTCAAAAATAATGCGAAAATCGCTAAATAATGGCTCAAAAAAAAGGCCAGAAGCTTTATTTTTCCGCAACTCTGTATTTGTATTTTTACTAATACTGTCTAAAGACTCTTGCATCTGTCTGTCAGGTTTAATAAGCCATGTCGTATTTTCCTGCTTATATCAGGTGACTTAAAAAAGAACACAATGACAGACAACGATTAGATTTATTGGATTAATTAAGACTGTACTCAATAGGTTAAAATCACCATTTAACAGAACTTAATATTTACTATTGGGGTGGGGGTACTAGCTTTTTATAGTAGGGGTACTGGTATTTATGGGGGAGGGGTTTAAGTTTTTTTGTACTCAATATATAACTCTTTACCTGTCAAAGTTTGCAGCGATTTAGGTAAAATATTTAGAGATATATTAAGCTGTACTCATGCCCTAAAAATTTTAGTTAAAAGGGATTACAACTTTAATTTCTGTATACTCAACTACTATTAATATTTTATAATTTTGGTAGTTAAAAAAACGATTTCTTTATTTTGTTTTAGGATTTGTTTACTGTATCTCCATCTTCGTTGAGACAAAAATGGAGTTAAGGAAATCTCTGAAACTGTCGAAAGTAGATAATATCAATTCTAACCCCACATTTAGGGAGAGAAATAATGAGCCTTTCAATTGAGCGTGTTTTAAGTGAAATAGATCAATTGACTCTACTGGAACAGATGCAAGTATTAGAGCATTTAGTGAAGCAGATGAAGCAATCTATGGAAACTGTTGCGATAAGTCCAAAGCCTAAGTATAAGGTAACTGATTTTTATGGCATAGCTCCCAATTTACTAGAAGGAATGGATGCCCAGGAATGGGTAAATCAGTTGCGGGATGAGTGGGAAGTTTAAAAAATGGGTAAAGCAATAACATGGGTTTTGCTCACATTTATAAATCTTCTTTGATAGGAGAATTAACAGAAAAACCATATACCTTTGGTAAAGGAGACTGATAATTATAACCCTCATCTGGATCGTAACCAATATCCCCAACAAAACAGAAAGAAATAATTAGATTAAAAGTTCTCTGTTCTAAAATAAATGCTTTATTTGGCTGCATTTGCTTAAAATCATATTCAAACTTTTGCCATTCTCTGTGATTGTAAGTATCCTTATATGGTTCTATTTTTTGCAATTTATAGAGTATTTCTTCTTTATTAATACTCATTTCTGATTGACGATTTTTCTCAAACCGCAGATGTATTTCTTCTAAGACATTTCGCATTTGGTTAGGATAACGTCCTGCTAAAGCCAAAAATGCCATCACAGTTTGCTTAACTTCCAATTTTGGCTCATTTTTCCATCTTCTGTCATTAGAAGTAGGAGACCAAATAATTTTGAGGATTTTACAAATATTGATGAACCGTTTGGCCGTTCTGGGAGTCATATCAACGTGCTGACAGCATTCCTGAATCAGATCAAACTCTGCACGAGTGAATTTGATAATTTCACGTAACTCTTCTTTTGGTTTTTTGATATTTGCTGATTGGTCTAAATCTAGATTTTCAGGAATAGAAAAACTTTGTGCAAATTGAGTTTGGTTTATATCTAGATTTTCAGAAACAGAAAAACTTTGTGCAAATTGACTATTTTCAACTTGAGAATTTGATTGCTGAGGTTGAGTTTTTTTAGTAACACTCACTTTCTCTGAGTTAAATTCTTCTTCAATCTCTAATAGAGATCCTAAATATTCTCCTAAAATATCTTTTTCGGAAATAGATCGCATTCGGTAGGGAATCTGGATGATCTTTTCTAGATAGTCAACACCAGAAGGGTTTCCTCTGCGTTTTAAGACACCTCTGTAAACATTTTCTAAGGCACGGTTGACATAGCGATCGTCTATTGCCATAACTACAATAAATAGTTTAGTTTTTAGCAATAATTGAACAGCTTCTAACACTTCTACAACTCGGTTAGGAGGACAACGATCTAAATCATCAATATAAAGAACAATCCGCGCTTCTCCTCTGGGAAAATGTTCTTTTAAAGCATTTAGTTTATCAGGATTTTGACTTCCCGGTTGATATGTTAAACGATCAGATAAATCCTCTAAATCGCGCTTAATTTGGTGCATCAATCCCAGAACTTTTTGGTAAGAATCTTCTTCTAAACGATTGGTAACAAAATCTAATAAGGATTTATATTTAGCCGTTAAACCAGTACGTTTTGTTTCTACTTCTACTTGAGCTTCCAGAGTTTGAATTTTTTTGTTAACTTCAGTTAGTTTATTTTGATTTTCCGGGTTCTGTTGTTTAGTTTTTTGAGTAATCCTCTCATTTTTTTCAATTGCTAATTTTCGACGTTCTTGTTGATAGTTTTCCTTGGTTTTTTCAAATATTTCAATTATTTCTAACTTTAATAAATTAATCTTTTTCAGTGTTTGATATAAACTAAAACCACTGGTTAAAGTTGTTAGCCAGATTTTAATACCTAAACTTAAATCATGCAAGTATTCAAATAAGAATACATAAGCTAGAAAAGGTAGAGAAATCAAAGGAATAAAATATATCAGTTTTTTCCAGTCTTTTCTAATTAAGTCAATCAAAACTATTAATCTATTTGGTTTCTCTTCAAAGGAATATTTAATTTTATCAATGTTCTTAGTCAAGAATTTAATTTTATCGTCTTTTAATCTAATAAAATCAATTAATTCATCATCTGTTAGTTTATCTAAAAATGTTAAATCAGGAACTTTTATTCCTAAGTTAATTAATAAATCTCTGATGATTGGATTATTTTTTTTCTCTAAAATCAATTTAAGTTGCTTCAGCAAAACCTTTATTAATGCTTCATTATCAACTTCATTATCAACTTCCCGCTCAATTTTTGTTTGCTGTAGTTGCACCTCTGACTCTAATTGATGTTTTTCTTCTTTGAGTTTTTTAAGTTCAGCTTTCGTAACATCTAATTTTTTTTGCTCATCCTTTCTTAGTTGTGTAAGAATATCCCAAAGTGAATTAACTTCAGAGGTTTGTTCTTTCCATTTATCAAAAATTTCCTGTGATAATTCAGATTCTAAAATGGCTTTTCTATCATTATTGTTCATCTGATTAAGGACTTGCCAAATCTTGCCTCCTTCCAGTAATGGAGAAGTTACAGATTCAGGATCTTTGGCTAAAACTGCTGCTAATTGTTTTTCTAAATTTAGCTGACGGTTGAGTTGATCAAAAATGGTTTGCATTAAACTAGCCCAGAGGTTAGAATTGGCATAACTCCAGGCATCAAAATCAATTTGGTAAATGTGTCCAACGTAGGGAGAAAGACGAGGATCGTTAGGATCATTATCAGTTGCCCATGTTTGTTGCGGTTCTAATTTTTGACAGCGAATTTCTGTGATATACTTCTTTATTAAGTGCATTCCAAAAGATTTACCACTACCCCAACTACCGAGAATAGCTACTGCTAAAGGTGGTTGAAGACTCCGCAACATTAACACATCTGCGATCGCATGAAGTTCTTTACTAACATCAAGGGAATCTTCCCCTACAGGTTGATCGTTGCGAAATGCTTGGGGAGTGCGACGGATATTTAAAATTTCACTGATGGGGTCTCCCTGTATATCCCACAGCCATAATCTACCGTCATCATCACCAGTAACGATGATCTCTTTGTCGGCACAGATGGCAACTGAACTAAAAGTATGTGAAGCTTGAATTAATGATGATTGTATTAGTTCACCATTTCTATCTAATACCCACACTGTTCCATCTTGACCCACACCAACAATATTTTGTCTATCAGCACTAACAGCAATTGAACTGATAGAATTTGGATATTCGGCAACAAATGGAATGGTTAAATCACCGTCACTAGCCCATAAACTAATTGTTCCGTTATCACCACCAATAAAAATCTTTTGTCCGTCAGCACTAATAGCAACTGAACCGATAGAAATTAAATATTCAACAAAGGGGTTGATTATGAAATTACCGTCTCTTGTCCATAAACTGATTATTCCATCATTACGACCAATAACAATGTTTTGTCCATCAGCACTAATAGCAATTGAACTTATAGAACTTGAATTAGCAGCAAAAGGTTCACCAATTAGATTACCTTCTTTTGTCCATAATCTTACATCATTACCACCAGTGACTATGGTTTCTCCGTCAGCACTAATAGCAATTGAACAAATATAATTTAAAGCATTGGCAAAGGTAAACCAACTATGATCTTGATTATTCCAAAGTGCTATACTCTCATTTTCTAACCCAACAGCAATATGCTGTCCATTTGGTGCGATCGCGATCGCACTTATTTTACTATCAAACTCTGCAAAAGGTTGTGGAAATTCGTTTGGCGCTTCCATGTCTGTGTCGTTACAAGTTCAGTTACGGCTGAGTGCTAATGATTTTACTATCTATTTGTAAAACTTAGAAAAAATGATCTTTAATTACCAATTACTCAAATCATCTCTGTAAACTGCGAGGATCAAGGGCATCTCGCAAACCATCACCCAGTAAATTAAACGATAACACCGTCAAAATAATTAAAATCGCCGGCGGCCAGATTAACCAAGGTTGTAACACCAAAATAGAAGCATTACTGGCTAAAGAAAGCATATTTCCCCAAGAAGGATCAGGTTGTTGAATACCCAAACCAATCAGACTCAACACCGCTTCAGCACCAATAAAGCTAGGAATTGCTAGAGTAGCAGAGATCACCACGTAAGAAGCTGTTTGCGGCAGAACATGACGAATAATAATGTACAATGGTTTTCCTCCCATAGCGATCGCTGCTTGCACAAATTCTCGTTCCTTAATTGAAAGCACCTGGCCGCGAATTACCCTAGCTAAACCAGCCCAACTAATCACAGCAGTAATCACGACAATTAGTATAAAACGCTGGGTACTTGTTAATTGAGGACTCAAAATCCCTGATAATGCAGCCAATAAATAAATACTAGGGAAAGTCATCAAAACTTCTGCCAAACGCATGATGATAGTATCAACAACCCCACCAAAATAACCAGAAATTCCCCCCATCAATAAACCGAGAGGATAGCTAATTATAATCCCAAAAATTCCAATAAATAAACTGATTCGACCACCATGCACCAGTCGGCTAAATTGATCTCGTCCTTGATCATCAGTACCCAAAATATTAAATTTCGCTTCACCAACAGTCCCAAATAAATGGCGATTCAGGCTAATTCCCGGAAAAATCGTCACTTCTTCCCATTTGGGAGGTAGTGGCATACTCAATTTAAACAATTGATATTCTGCTCCTTCAACAAATAAACTCAGTCGCGTAGGCTGACTAGAATCTATAATTAATTTACGTTCTCCTGTTTCTATATTTGTATCCCCTTGGGTTGTAGGATAAACATGAAATCCAGAAGCCCAATGAATACTCGTTGGTGGTAATAGTGAACCATTTGGCTGTGAGTCGTAGGGGTCGTAAGGGGCGACAAAATCAGCCGCAATCACTGATAAATAAAACACAAACAGTATCATTGCCCCAAATCTTGCCAAAGGATTTTTCTTTAGTCTTTGCCACCAATTCATAGTTTTTAGTCAAAAATTAAGTTATAAAAAACAATACTCAATTAATTCTATCTAGGGCTTGCTTAATAAAGCTAAAACTTAGATATATCAAGAGTTTGAAGGTTGAAAAGGTGAGTCTGGTGCAAGGAATAAGCGTTGAAACTACCAAAAATCTATCACTTGACCAGATTCAAGTATATTCTTCTCTTCTTCTAATTCTTCCTCCTGACTCCTGACTCCTGACTCCTAGCCCTAACCAAAAGACTTTTCCAGCAAACCCTATCTATTAGTAGTGAATTTTTAGCCCTTTTTATTTCTAGGACAGACATCTTAACCACTCCAAAATATTGATCACAGATTTAAAGTATTAACTGAATTATACTCAAAAGGCTTGAATTTTTTGATTCTATGGATAGGGGTTTAGCGATGCTCAACCCCTAGAAATTATGGGTTTTTAGTAATTTTGTAAAAATTCAAATCCCAATCATTACGAGTATAAAACGATTAATTCTGGAATTAATTTGAGAATTTCTTCCCTAAGCGTGTAACTGTTCAGCCAAATACTTCATTTCTGCTTGTTGTTTTTCATGTTCTACAACAAATACATTAGAGTAAAGATTAGCTGTAATTTGTTTACCTTGCTGTGTCAAAGAGAGGTAGTGTAAACCATCTTTAACGTAGGGATAGACACCATGCCAATAAAACTTAGCGTAGTTTTTGCGTAAATCACCCGGATTTTGATAACCCAAGGCTGTATTAATTCCGGTTTCCTCAAATTCGTAAAATAGACTGGTAATTTTTTTCAAATAACGAGGATCGCTTAATTGTCCAATTAAATCAGCAGCACGTACTAAACCCGCAAAATTTTGGGTATCTTGATGATCTTCGGCTGCCGGCACTGGAAAGCGAGTTAATTCAATATTTCTTTTAATCGCTTCAGCATCTATTAAAGTGTGTCCACCAAATCGTTCATCAATAAACAGTTTTGCCCGATCTACATGATAGGGTGTGAGACTGGCATCAGAAGCGCCGGGAGGTAGAGTAATCAACTCGCCATTTTGACCGGTAGAATATAGACTTTCTGATTCTCGATCTTCTCGACAGACTCCTTTGACATAGCCAATATCATGGCACACTAAGGAAATAATGAAATGTAGCCAGTCTTCGCAGGAAACTCCACCTTCTCGGATGTGTTTACCGCGCAAAATCTCCTGTCCGACTAAGGTAACAAGCACGGAATGTTCAACGTTGTGGTATAGGGCATCACTATTGGCGATATTTTCTAAGGCCATGCTCCCTGCCCAGGCAATGATATCTTGATAATTAGTTTTTAAACCGCCGTAGGTACGTTGGTATCCTTCTCGAATTTGATTTACAAAAGCATTAATGAGAATTTCTGTTGTGTTAAACATACTGATTATGCGGAGTATATTATCAATATCATCAAGTTTGCTGTGAGACTTGAGGAAGTTGTTAATTTTCCTGTTGTCCTATGGTTTGGGGGTAGGATAACGACAAATACAGATTTTAGCAATCCTATCTGCTTCAGTTTACATGATTTTTCTGATTTTTTGCTAATCTAGATCGTTGTTGATGTCAACCGACTTCCGGGATAGGTGCTTGTGACTGGCGAATAGGGATGATCATGCACTAAGTAGATGTCTATGAAATAAGTTTCGACTATCATCAGCAACGACCGATAACAGAGGAAACAGGATGAATGCAGATATATCCATAGTTTGGAATAAGATTGAGTCGATGATTGATAGCTTTATAAAACTCATACCGAATCTGATTCTAGCTTTGATTGTATTTATTATCTTTGTGTTAATTGGCAGGGCATTTAAACATTTAGTGAAACGCTTAACCCGTCATCGCCGTTACGCCCGTAATTTGGGTATGGTGTTGGGAAGATTGGCACAAAGCGTTACTGATTTAATCGGTCTGTTTATCTCTCTGTCTGTGGTTTTTCCTTCACTCAGGGCTTCAGATTTGGTACAATTACTGGGAATTAGTGGGGTAGCCATTGGTTTTGCTTTTCGGGATATTCTGCAAAATTTTCTTGCTGGTATTTTAATTCTGTTAACTGAACCTTTTCAAATTGATGATCAAATTGTTTTTAAAGGTTTTGAAGGTACAGTAGAAAATATTCAAACTAGGGCTACAACTATTAAAACCTATGATGGTCGCAGAATTGTGATTCCTAATTCTGAGTTATTTACTAATTCGGTAATTGTGAATACGGCTTTTGAAATTCGTCGGCTGGAGTATGATATTGGTGTGGGTTACGGTGATGATATTGATCGGACTAAGGAATTAATTCTGGAAGCGATACATCATTTAGATATAGTTTTAACAGATCCAGCCCCCGATGTTTTGGTGATGGAATTGGCGGAAAGCACTGTTAATATTAGGGTACGCTGGTGGATTAAACCCCCACGTTGGTTAGACGCGCTCAATTCTCGTGATCAGGTGATCTGTGCAATTAAGCAAAAGCTATATGTGGAAAATGGGGTGGATTTACCCTATCCTACCATGCAAGTTTTATTTCATGACCAAACAGAAGAAACAGATGGAAACCGCTCTCGTCAAAGAGAAGGTTGGCCTGCTGGTAACTCTAAAATTCCCAAACCCCGCAGCATCAGTGGTTCTCTCCAAGGACTGGCTAAAATACACAATAATAATAACAAATCAGATGGCCTTGTGTAAAATACGTTCAACTCTGTTCCCTGATATAACGTCACCCGCTATATTGTGATTATCCAGCACATCGAGTACCATGCAAACTGTTTAATCTATTAATATAGTGATTTAGTTCAGGGGATAAAGAAATGAGAGTTTGGTTGGTCTTTTTTTTCGTACTGTTTGCTTTAGCGCAATTTTTTAACTGGGTAAAGCAAGTTTCTCTCCCATTACCTGTTTATATTTTAGGGGGAGCATTTTTAGCAGTTGCTTCTAATTATGATAAAGTAATTCCTGGCTACTCAAGTCAAACAACTAATCTCACATCACCAGAAATACTCCAGCTAGAACAGTCAACTCAATCAAATCCCATTGCTTTCGATGTTATTAATTCTGTTGAAGAAGTTCACAAATTAGAAAGTGAATATAGTAACACTCAGGAACAAAAAGGGGTGAAATCCCAAAATCATTCCTGATAAGATCAGCTACATAACTGTAACTACAAAAAATCAACAATATGTCAGATACAATCAAACTTGATATTAATGAAGATCAATCTTTCGCCCCGGAACAATTCTTTAACCAGCAGTGGAAACTTTACCAAAAAGTCCTAAATAACAATTACATGGGACACCAGGAAATCTACAATATCCTGCACGAATTATTAGTTAACCATTTCCCAAAACCCTTTAAAATGCTAGACTTGGGATGCGGTGATGCTAGTTTCACTAGCCAAGCCTTATTAAATACGAATATAGTTTCCTATCTAGGTATAGATTTATCTGTAACAGCCCTAGAAATTGCTAAACAAAATATGGCAATCATGGACTGTGAAACAAATTTTATCCCAGCAGACTTTTCGGAATCTGTTTCTGAATTGGCACAAAATCAACAAAACAAATTCGATGCAATTCTCATCTCTTTTGCACTTCATCACCTCCAGCTTGAGCAAAAAGACAGTTTTATTGCTAACTTAAAAAACCTGCTAACATCTAACGGAATTTTTATTCTCATCGACATTGTTCGTCAAGAAACAGAAGAACGAGAGAGTTATATTAACAGATACCTAGAGGGTGTACAAGAATATTGGTCACTTCTCAGCCCTGAAGAGTATTGGATGGTCGAAAACCATATTTCATCCAGCGATTTTCCTGAAACGCAACAAACCTTACAGCAAATATCCGATAAATATGGGTTTAGTAAACTTGAATGTCTTTATAGCGATCGCACCGACACCACAAAATTGTTATGCTTTTATTCTGCATGATGCCAGATATTAGTTAAAATCTGAGTCAAACCATCGCTAAAATTGGCTAGTTGTGTCTACTCCTGTGAAAAACCTTCCTACCTGGGGATTTATCTCATTGCTAACCAATTGTGTACTACTGTTAGCAGCATTTTTGCTGATTTGGCGACAGCAAGAATTAGCCAGCGTATTGGCAACCATCACTTACCCAGAACCAGCCAACCTCAATCTTGACAAACAAACTTTCACACCGGAACTAGGTCCCCGTCATAAACTCAATTATAAACAATGGCTAGAAATTCTCCAAAAAGAGGCCAAAGCAGTAGCAGAAAATTCTCCTCAGCAGTTGACCATACTCGCTGGAGATTCCTTGAGTTTGTGGTTTCCATCTCAATTATTACCGGAAAATAGAACTTGGCTAAATCAGGCTATATCGGGTGAAACTAGCAAGGGATTATTAAAAAGACTAGATTTGTTTGACCGCACTAAACCAGAAATGGTATTAGTCATGGTTGGTATTAATGACCTGATTCGAGGGGTTAGTGATCAGGAAATTATCAATAACCACCAACAAATTATACGTTACTTACGAGAAAAACACCCCCAGTCCCAAATATTTGTCCAGTCGATATTACCCCATGGAGGAGAAGATACAACTTGGGAAGGACGCAAAAAACTTTTAGCAATTCCCAACAGTCGCATTCTTAATTTAAACCAGGAGCTACAAAAAATAGCAACTGCCCAAAATGTGGTATATCTTAACCTATACCCCCTATTCACCAACTCCCAGGGTAATCTTCATCAGACATTGACTACTGATGGTTTACACTTGAGTCCCCAGGGCTATGTTGTTTGGCGAACTGCCTTACAGATTTATACTAGCAAAAAATTAGTACCTCCATCAGAAAACCAAGAAAATAATTATCGACAGGATAGGATTTGATCAGAAATCTCTCATTTCTATCTAGGCGCGAAAGAATATACAATAGGGATTTTAGTCACAAAAAGCAATGGATACAAAAGCTTTTAAACGCAATCTACAACATTCAGAAAATTACAACCGCAAAGGGTTTGGTCATCAGGCAGAAGTCGCTACCCAGTTGCAGTCTGAGTATCAGAGTAACTTAATTCAACAAATCCGCGATCGCAATTACACCCTCCAACGAGAAAATGTTACAATCAGACTAGCTCAAGCCTTTGGTTTTTGCTGGGGTGTAGAACGTGCTGTAGCTATGGCCTACGAAACCCGTCAGCACTTCCCCACAGAAACAATTTGGATTACTAACGAAATTATTCACAATCCTTCTGTTAATCAACGCATGGCAGAAATGGAAGTCAAATTTATTCCTGTTGAAGGGACTAAAAAAGACTTTTCTGTGGTCGATACTGGTGATGTGGTCATCTTACCGGCTTTTGGTGCCAGCGTCCAAGAAATGCAAATTCTCCACAATAAAGGCTGCAAAATTGTTGATACCACTTGCCCTTGGGTATCCAAAGTTTGGAACACAGTTGAGAAGCATAAAAAAGGCGATTATACTTCAATTATTCACGGTAAATATAAACACGAAGAAACCGTTGCAACGAGTTCTTTCGCTGGGAAATATTTAATTATCTTGAATTTACAAGAAGCAGAATATGTTGCTAATTATATCCTCAATGGTGGCGATCGCGAAGAATTTTTAGCCAAGTTTGCTAAAGCTTGTTCTGCTGGGTTTGATCCTGATCAAGATTTACAAAGAGTTGGTATTGCTAACCAAACTACCATGCTCAAAGGTGAAACGGAGATGCTTGGTAAACTGTTTGAACGGACTATGATGCAAAAGTATAGCCCCACAGAATTAAACCAGCATTTTCAAAACTTCAATACCATCTGTGATGCTACTCAAGAACGCCAAGATGCGATGTTGGAATTAGTAGAAGATAATTTAGATTTAATGATAGTAATTGGTGGTTTTAATTCATCAAATACTACTCAATTACAACAAATCGCCTTTGATAGAAATATTCCTTCTTATCACATTGATAGTGTTGCCAGAATTAAGTCAGGTAACACCATTGAACATCGAAAATTAAGCGGTGAATTGGTAATCACAGAAAATTGGTTACTAGAGGGAGCAGTCACCGTTGGTATTACTTCCGGTGCTTCTACACCAGATAAAGTAGTAGAAGATGTAATAGAAAAGATTTGTGATTTAAAAGCCACTGTCAAATAGTGAAACAAGGGGAGGAAGCAATACTTG
>NZ_JAYGHC010000025.1:0-66881 GCF_034932285.1 Cronbergia sp. UHCC 0137 | reverse complement strand
GTTTGACGTTAGGAAACCCAACATTTACGTGCTTTTGTTGGGTTGCGCTGTCTCTTAACCGACAAGTATTGGGGGAGGAAGGGAATATTACTTACTCCCCATAAGTTTTATTTATTACTAGGATAAGGTAAACTGATTTGACAGAAGTTAGTCTGGGACAATATGTTTGTTATTGTAAAGAAAATTAAATTAACTTTAAACTTTTAGAAAATTAATTTCAGCAACAAAACCTAACCACAATCAGTTGGAGGAAAGAATGAGATTCCAGATTGAATGTAACAGATTGCTAAATAGCCAAACTTGCTTAACGTGCCATAAGCAGTTTGATTTGCAGGAAGCGAGATTAATTATCTGTGACGATGAGGGACAATGCTGTGGTGATGTGTGTCCTGAATGTATAGCTAAGGGTGCTAAGTGGATTGATAGCAGATTGCCGAAATTTAATCAAAAACTCAGTGCTTAAAATAGAATAGTTACACTATATCAATAGAATAACCTCAAACGCCTACGATGGGCGTTTTCCGGTGACTGAAGCTCTTCTTCTAATTCTTCCTCCTGACTCCTGACTCCTGACTTCTAGCCCTAACAAAAAGACCTTTTCCCCAAACCCTAAATACATAATTTATTGATACATTAAACCATCAGGCATAATAGCATTTTGCCAATTTACACCATTGAGATTTGCACCCTGGAGATTTGCGCCCCGGAGATTTGCACCCGACAAATTTGCTCCTGCTAAGTTTGCCCTTCTCAAATTAGCCCAACTTAAATCTGCTTGGATTAAATTAGCCTCACTCAAGTTGGCTCTAAATAAATACGAATTACCTAAATGAGCTTTAACTAAATTAGTTTTATACAAATTTGCCTGATAAAGATAGGCTGTCATAATTTCTGCCTCATACAAATTCGCTTCAGTGAGGTTGGCTGAAATTAAATTAGCTGCTATGAGATTGGCAAAACAAAGATTACTGCGATTGAGTTTCGCTGCACCCAAATCTGTATCTTGTAAATTTGCATTGCTAAAATCTGTACCAATTAGGTTAGCGTCAGTGATTACAGCGCCTTGGAGATTTGCTGCACTAAAATTAGCCCCAATAAAATTTCCCTGACTCAAATCAGCTTGTGTCAATATTGCACCGCTCAAATTGGCAATACTAAAATTACCTTGACTCAGATTAGCTTCTATGAGTTTAGCTTGATGAAGATCAGCATCACTGAAATCTGCACCATTTAAATTAGTGCGTACCAATAAAGCGTGGGCTAAATTTACCTTAGTCAAATTGACTCCTTGTAGGTTTGCACCCCGGAGGTTTACTCCTGGCAAATTGGCGGCACTGAGGTCAACTTGAACCAGAGGATTTTGTCTTCTCCATTCTATCCATTTAACCGCACCTGCCCTGAGAAAAGATAAATGCTCTTGATTTGCCATTTTTCCTCTTTTACTCCTTACGTTGACTTTGGGGATTTTCTCGACCGGGAGAATTAGCGATCGCTATTAACGCCCCTTCAGCACCGGCCAAAATATCCTGCTCTTTGCCACCTAAATACAACCGTCCAAAACTGCCCACAGCTTGCACTTCCAGAATATTAATTGAGGCTGCTTTCTCTGCTTCATTAGCAGCCAGTGCCGCATAAGCCGCCGGTTCAACTTCTAATACATAGAGAGTTTGTCCGGCTAGTAGTAACTGTCCCCGACGGGTACGATTGATCAGTTGGGTTTGGTAAGCGTCAATATTACGGATAATTTGGCTAGAAACAACACGGGGTTTAATACACTCTTCCTTTTTCACCCCTAGCAGCTTTAAAATAGCTTCACCTGCGGCTTTCGTCTCCCCTTGGGAGCCTGAATGAACTTCCAATAAACCGTATAATCGCTCAACCACCTGTACCCCTGGACGGACGGAGGCCGATTTGAGGGCTACATCTGTAATTTTATTAATTTCAATACCTGGAGAAATTTCAATCCACAACGAGGTATCCCCTGGTAATGGCAAGAAACCTTGGGCTACTGTTCCCATGTATGCGGCGTGTTGAGGTTGCAGATTGTCTAGAAATACGAAACTGCGTAGTTCTATGCCCAAAGTTTTGCTCTCCAGTCATGATAGTAAAAGTGATCAGTTGCAATATAAGAGTTTATCGTGAATTGGGGACTATCACCGACAAAAATCTCAATGATTCTACACCCAAAGAGGTTTTGAAGAATTAGGTATGCTTTAGGAAAAAAGTGAACTTCTCACTTGCCAAAGTGAGACTTAATAGTTATAATACTACAATTATAAGTAATTTTACTATTTTTTGCCCCAATTAACACCACAAGTCATGAGTTTATATTTTAGTAGACAAAATTTTGACACTATTCTGAGTACAGCAATAGTAGCAGCAATTGTAATTACCCTGCCAACATCTGCTGAGACGAATAATATTCAAGAGATTACCAAAATTGCTAAAACAACAGCAGTTCAAATTAATAATCAGAATAACCTTTCTCCAGGGGGTTCAGGAGTAATTATTAGTAAAAAAGGAAATACTTATACTGTCCTCACAGCTAATCATGTCGTGTGTGATGCGTTGAACCGACCAGGAAAGATTACTTGCGCCAAAGACGTTACTTATTCTGTGCGTACATATACTGGAAAAAGTTATCCGATTCAAGATATTCAAGTATTACAACAGAGTAGAAATGATCCAGATTTAGCTATAGTTACCTTTAAAACTACAGAAGATTATCCAATTGCGACATTAGGGAACTCAGATCAAGCTGATATTGCTTCAGATGTTTTTGTAGCCGGATTTCCTGCGGCATTTGGTAAAGTGGGAGTAGATAGAGATTTTAGTTTTACTAAAGGATTAGTTGTTTCTCGTAGTAGTAATGCGATTAATGGCTATGACTTAATTTATGATGCTATCACTATAACTGGTAATAGTGGTGGACCTGTATTTGATAACCGTGGGAGAGTTATAGCTATTCACGGATTAGCAGATACTTCATCTCAGAGTAAATCAGAAACAGGGGAAAAAATAACGCAGAAAACAGGATTTAACGCCGGCATTCCCATTAATACATTTTTGGCTTTACGCGAGCAGGTTACTAATAATACTTCTTTTAAGCAGGATAATAGTTCTACTGGCAGCAATTCGGCTTTGCGCGTTACTAATCCCCAGTCTGCAAGAGATTTTTATGCCAGAGGTATTACTCAAATTAATGAAAATAAATATCAGGAATCTCTAGAGAATTTTAATCGAGCGATTCAACTAGAACCTAAATATATGGAGGCTTATTTTAAACGAGGCTATGCCTATACATGGTTAAGGAAATTTAAGGAAGCACAGAGAGATTTCAACGAAGTTATTAAGCTTGACCCCAATTACTTAGATGCCTATATTAATCGTGGCTGGTCTCATATTTGGTTAAAAAATAATAAAGCAGCCCTTGAAGATTTTAATCAAGCAATTCGGATTAATCCTAACTATGCTACTGCCTATGCTCATCAAGGCATGGCTTATATTAGATTACGAAAGTATCAGGAGGCATTGGCATCTTCTAAAGAAGCTATTCGTCTTGATCCCAACAATAGTTATGGCTATAGTATTCAAGGAGATGTATTTAATGCCCTCAACAATTATGAAGCAGCTATAGAAGTTTCTAATATAGCTATTATAATTAATCCTGATGATTTTAGTGCTTATACTAATCGTGCTATTGCTCGCACTTTTATGGCAGATTATTCTGGTGCGGCCGCAGATTATCGAAAGGCTTCAGAAATATTTGAGCGCCGTTATCTTAAAAAAGAACCAATCCCAATTCTTGATTCTAATTTAGAGTTAATTAAAAGTTGGGGAATAGCTAATGTTGCTTGTGATTCTGGAGAAAAGTTAGTAATAATTATGATTGATGGTCAACAATACTGTGTTAGTCCTCACCCCTCTTTAACTGCTAAGAGTTATCAATATGATCGAACTACTGGTAAGTTAAGACCTTTAAGGTTAAAATAACGATCTAATGCAATAGACATCTCCGATAAAAATCGTAGAAGCGTTCCATGTAACATCTCTACAAGGGTTGTGGATAAGGCATATTTAACGTAAGTTGCTTTTTTAGTGAAATAAGGTGCGTCAGAAACTTAAAATTAGTCATTTAAGCCTAAATTATTTCGTCTGACGTGGTTGGTGAGCTTGCCGAACCACACCCTACAGACTACAAAATATCCGAAAAATTCATAACTAACAACTTGAGTTATTTAGTTTCTGGAGATGTCTATTGAGGTTTATGGGATGTCGGCAGGATTAATACCGATAGATTGTAGATATGCTGCTAGTTTTTCTTTTTGTTCACGTTCTTGAATAACTAAAGCTTCAGCATCTTGTTTAGCTATACGTTCTTGAATGACTAAAGCTTCAACCTCCTGTTTAGCTATACGTTCTTGGATAACTAAAGCTTCAGCTTGTACAGCCCGTTCATTTCCAGTTAACAACATTTCACCATCTTGATTCCACCAACGCAACCACGGTATTGGTGCATCTTGTTGAATGCCTAACTCTACTCCCATTGGTGGAATTGGATAATGTCCGCGCTCATTTGCTGACATCTTGTGATACTTACCATCCACAAGATGATATACTTCAACTGCGGCTTTTTTCACTTCGTAAATTGCATAAAAAGGGATACGAATTGCTTGCTCATAAACCCAAAACTTGCCGGCTTTCTTGTTTTCGCCTGTTTTTTCATTTATATCATCTGGTCGTGAAGTATCTCTTTCTTCCGAGCCATTTCCAGACACAAATTCAATGGCAATTAATGGGGCAACAATTTCTTTCCACAAGACATAAGAACGTCGGTATTCTCCTGCTAGTAAGGGCATAACGTTGGGTACATAAAACCAGTCTGGGGCTTCTGCTCCCTTTTCTGGTGGTTCTGTTAAATGCCAATAAATACCGCTATCTTGTCCAATGCAATAATTTCCATCAGGGTGTAATTTTTGTAAAACTGGTTCTATTGAAGTTGTGAGTATGATGCCTTGGGGATGCTCTTGAAAGTTTTTCACAAAAGTTCCATCTGAATCTGGAAGTTGAGTATGGTCAGGAAGAGTCAGTTGTAAATGATTATGTTCAGATGTAGTTGGCGGTACAATAATTGGTTGAGTTAATGCCATAACAACTTCATCACTGGAATTTACTTTTTTTTACTGTAACACATAAGTAGTCGGACAAAATTAAATTCATTCGTTGAGAGAGGGAACAGCGGTTCGGCTACGCTCACCGACCGGGAACAGGCTTGCCCTGAGCGCAGTCGAAGGGGAACAGAAAAACCAGTTGTGTAATTAATTCTGTCTCATGACTCTCCATGTATATACATTATTCTGGGGACGGTGAAAAGTCATTGCGGGCAAATCTTTCGATCATTTCGCTACGGGTGAGTTGATTTTGTTCTGCTAATTCGGCCAGTTTTTCCCAAGCTGTATCTGTGAGTCGGATTGATCTTAACTGTTTTGCCTCTTTTTCATAGTCTGACTGAAATTTCCCCGTAGAATTACGCTTGCGTCTGGGAGATTTATGTCTTGTTCCTGAATATTGGTTTTTGACCGTTTGATGATTAGTGAGCAAGTCAACCAAATTATCAATTAAGCGATCGCGATCTAGTGGTAAAATTTCTTGTCCGTGTAGCATATACTGAGTAATTTTATAATGGATTAATGTTCCCATAAAAATCCTCGCGGCGGCTTGTGGATCACTTAGTTGTAGTTCTGGATGATCAGTAAAATATTGAGTGAGAAGCTCAAAAACGGGTTTGTCCACATTCAGGAGAAAAACTTGCGCTAACAGTGGAAAACGCCCAGATTCCCCAATAATCAATCTGATTAAATTCAAAGACTCCTGCTTATACTTGATATGCTCTACAATATTTACTGCTAAACGCCGTAGCACAATAGACGGCTCACCTACAAAAAATTGGGTATCTTGGGGGTTAAATACCACTTGATAACCTTCCTGTGCCATTTTTTCAATTAAAGCCGTGAATAATCTCTCTTTGTCTTGAAAATAGCTGTAAACCGTCGTTTTAGATACTCCTGCTGCGGCTGTCACCCGATCCATCGTGGTTGCAGCGTAGCCATGTATTAGAAACTCTTGCATTGCACCATTGAGGATTGCATCAACTTTTTCTGCTAAGAGTACACGATCTGTATTTTCGTCTTCTGGGTGTTGCTTATTTTTTTTCATAGTTTCTGGAATAGAGGGGAATTATCGGCTACCCAAAATGTTGTGTAATTTTTTCGGGAAGGTCTTGACATTTTTGTAATAAACAGTTTAGTTTAGTTATATCCGAAATAAACTAATTAGTTTAGTTAGCATCTTAAATAAAAAGGTAGATATCGTGTTTGATGCAGCAGCTAAATTTTCCAAGCCGATTATTTTAACAGCCGTTACAACTTTAGCGATCGCTGGATTTCAAGGGTATAAGTTTGTCGTAGCTCAATCTACCCAAACACCCCAAACTCCTTTGGTAAATATACCCCAAATTACAACTGTAACAGCTTTAGGCTCCTTAGAACCAAAAGGCAAGATCATTAAACTTTCTGCCCCTGCTGCTAGTCAAGGTAGTCGGGTAGAGAAATTGTTAGTAAAAGAAGGGGATCAGGTAAAAACTGGACAGGTAATTGCGATTTTAGATAATCGCGATCGCTTAGAAGCAGCTTTTCAGGAATCCCAAGCAGCAGTTAAAATTGCCCAGATAAATCTAGCTAAAGTTAAAGAAGGAGCTAAATTAGGGGAAATAGACGCTCAAAAAGCAGAAATTGCCAGGATTCAAGCTCAAACATCCGGTGAAGCTAGGCAACAAAAAGATACAATTGCTAGATTAGAGGCGCAATGGGAAGGGGAAACCACAGCCCAAAAAGCCACGATTCGCAAACTAGAAGCAGAACTCAAAAATGCCCAAGTCGAATCCCAGCGCTATCAGGAACTTTACCAAGATGGTGCAACTTCCCAATCTTTATTTGATACTAAAAAGTTGAATGCTGAAACTATTGATCAACGGTTGCAGGAAGCGAAAGCAACGCTGAAAAGAATTGATAGCACAGGTAAGAAGCAAATTAGTGAAGCTAAAACTGTGTTGAATCGAATTAACGCCACTGGTATTCAACAACTTGGTTCATCTCAAGCCACCTTAGAAAGAATTGCCGAAGTGCGGCCAGTGGATGTAGAATCGGCCAAGGCGGAGGTGAGTAGAGCGATCGCGGCGGAAAAACAAGCCAAAGCCAATCTTGATCAATCCTATGTGCGATCAACCCAAAATGGCGTAATTATAGATATTCACACCCGCGCCGGTGAAATGGTATCCAGTAACGGAATCGTGGAAATTGGGCAAACAAATCAGATGTATGCAGTTGTAGAAATCTATCAAAGTGATATTAATAAAGTTGCATCAGGACAAAGGGTGCAGATATCTAGTAAGTCTATTTCCGGGGATTTACAGGGAACAGTAGATTGGGTGGGTTGGAAGGTACAACGTCAAATTATTGTTAATACTGATCCTAGTGAAAATATAGATTCTAGAGTGGTAGAGGTTCATGTAAAACTAGATCCAGCATCTAGTCAGAAAGCCGCTAAATTTAGTAATTTGCAAGTTATGGCGGTGATTAAGATATAAATTTTTCTCACCCAGAAAGAAATTAAGAATTTTTTGTAATTACCAAATAAATTATGACAGGATTAATGATTGCACTGCAACGCCGTACTCCTTTAGGTTGGTTACAATTAAGTCGTCACAAAAGTCGTTTGTTTGTGGCTTTGGCTGGTATTGCCTTTGCTGATATTCTCATGTTTATGCAGTTTGGTTTTGAGAATGCTTTATATGATAGTAATACTCTGTTAAATCGGGCTTTTATAGCAGATTTGATTTTAATTAGTCCCCAGAGTAAGAATATGCAAAATTTAGCGACTTTTTCCCGGAGGCGACTATTTCAAGCGATGGATGTACCTGGCGTGAAGTCGGCATCAGCCATATATATTGGTTTAATTCCTTGGAAAAATCCCCAAACTAGCAGTAAAACTACTATCCAAGTATTGGGGTTTAATCCTGAACAGATTACTTTAAATATGTCAGATGTGAATAATCAGTTAGATAAAATTAAACTTGGTGATTCTTTCTTATTTGATCGTGGAGCTAGAGGTGAATATGCAGAAGTTTTCAGTAAAATTGCTGCGGGTAAGGCTGTGACGACAGAAGTTGATAAACGGACAATTAGTATTAGCGGAACATTCAATTTAGGTGCTTCTTTCGGTGCAGATGGGACGTTAATTTCTAGCGATGAAAATTTTTTACGGTTATTTCCCAGACGAAAAGCCGGAAGTATTAGTTTGGGTTTGATTAATATTGAACCAGGTTATGATTTAGATCAGGTAAAGGCGGCGTTAGATTCTCATCTAAATAGTGAAGATGTGAAAGTATTAACTCGTCAAGAATATATTAAATTTGAAGAAGATTACTGGAAAAAAAGCAGTCCCATCGGGTTTATTTTTAGTTTGGGTGTGTCAATGGGATTTATGGTCGGGGTGATTATTGTTTATCAAGTTCTCTCTACTGATGTCAATTCTCATCTTAAAGAATATGCCACCTTTAAAGCTATGGGATATCACAATTTATATTTGTTAGGAGTGATTTTTGAAGAAGCGATAATTTTAGCTGTACTAGGTTTCATTCCAGGTTTTTTAATTCCTTTGGGACTTTATAGATTAACTGCAAAGGCCACAAATTTACCGATTTATATGACTATGGCTAGGGCGATCGCCGTATTAGTTATGACGATTATCATGTGTACAATTTCGGGGGCGATCGCCACCCGCAAATTACAATCAGCTGACCCTGCGGATATGTTTTAAAGATGGAATATAAAGGTAGAGAATGAGATTTATCCCAATCACCAATCACCAATCACCTATGCCTCCAGCTATTTCTATTAAAAATCTTGACCATTATTTTGGTACTGGTTCACTGCGTAAACAGGTTTTATTTGATATCAACTTAGAGATTAAATCAGGTGAAATTATTATTATGACTGGACCATCTGGATCTGGAAAAACAACATTGTTAACCTTAGTTGGTGGGTTACGTTCTGCTCAATCTGGTAGCTTACAAATACTTGGTCAAGAACTCTGTGGTGCAAACGCCAAACAGCTAACACAAGCGCGACGGAATAACGGTTATATCTTTCAAGCACATAACTTACATGGAAGTTTAACAGCCATTCAGAACGTGCGAATGGGATTAGAAGTACAACCAAAAATTTCTGCTTCAGAAATGCGATCGCGATCGCAAGCCATGTTAGAATCAGTAGGACTGGGAGAACGCCTCAATTATTACCCAGATAACCTTTCAGGCGGACAAAAACAACGAGTAGCGATCGCTCGCGCCTTAGTCAGTCAGCCTAAAATAGTTCTAGCAGATGAACCAACCGCCGCACTAGACAAACAATCTGGCCGTGATGTCGTCGAAATAATGCAAAAACTCGCCCAAGAACAAGGTTGTACAATTTTGCTCGTTACCCACGATAACCGCATTTTAGATATCGCCGACCGAATTATATACATGGAAGATGGTCATCTAATTAAAGATAGTATCAGTGCCGTCCCATTAGAAAGGTAAATAATATTTATTTTCAATACTGAAGTTATTACAACCCATTAATGCTATAGTTCCTAAAGTTACGAATTAACAGTAAGTCAGCTTAATCTAGCGCAGCAAACTCAGCAGCGTTAGAACGGAGGAACCAAAATTTGGGGCTTGTTTCTGTTTGGATTAATCAAGCAAAAAAGGACATCTCTCAGTCCTAGCCCGTCAGCTAACTTCGTAAGCATTGAGAGGAGACTGAAGAGAAAGCATTTTTTAATATTATGCTCTCATCAGTTTCCACGGTCATTTATTACTAGCTTCATTGTACCCGTGTTAACTCTGTTGAGGTGAAAACATGATATTCCAACTCAATTTATCTGCCATCTTTGCAGCTAAAAAATACTTCAAGCATTGTCAAGAATACCCAAAATCTTGGCTATAACACTGTGATTAAGTTGAATAATGAAGACAGGCAAGACTTGTATTGAGATTATATAACTCTAGGAGTTACGCATTAACAGAATTTATTACATAAGAATGATGGATTTTATCTCTTGTAGGGTGCGTCAGACCCGATAATTGAGTATGTAACAGATTTTCTTTATCTGACGCACCGCACTAATATGGGATTCCAAAAGCCTGAAACTAGGAAATTTCGTTCATACATATCATCTGCATTTTGTATAGTAGATACCGATTAGTTCATAGCAGTTTCCTAAACCAATTTTGCGTTGATAATTTTAGAGAAAAATCTAAAATTAGCATCTCTGCTTCTCATTATTCATTTCATGGGAGAGAAGTTAAAACTGTGAAAATAAAAACAATGTTGGCACGTTTGCAAAGTGCTATTGGTCGAGATGACCTAGTTGAAAAAATGGTATTATTACCAGAGCCAAAAAGATTATTTTCTCAAAAATATCAAGAACAATCTGTCAAAATAGTCGTTGGTTATGATGACACACCTGAAAGTCATACTGCCCTAGATATTGCTTTTTGGATTGCTTATCAAACCCGTTTAGCCACCAATACCCAAGTTAAAGTCCATGTTGTTTATGTGGTAGAAGAAAAGCCCATAAATCAATATTCAGATAAATTCACCTTTGTTCATCAACAACCTCAGTTAGAGTGTCCAGTCAGTGATTTATCAAAATCAGTCACTTTGGTATTAACTCAACCAAAATTAACAACAATTTCGCCAAATTACCTCACCCAAACAAATAGAATTTTTTCCCAAGCTAATATCTTAGCCGAAGAATGGGAGAGTTCTTGTAAATCCCATTTGCAGTTTGGCAGCATTTGTACAGAACTTCAAAAAGTTGTGGAATTAGAATCTGCTGATATTTTATTCTTGGGTTGTCAATCTAGCAATCATCCGATGATTAAAAAGTTAGGAAGTAATTTTCCTTGCGCTGTTTTGGGGATTCCCAGTTGTATGGATGATTAATCACTATTCTCAATTAAAGTGATTTTTCATGAAATTACGTTTATTTATAAGTCACCTATTGTTCAGGTGGCTTTTTAGCTAGTATCAACATTGTAAAATTTGGAAAGGTATTATATGGAAAACTGGCAAGCTATTTTGAGTGTAATCACATTTATCACCGTCATTGCTTTAATTATGACGGAATGGGTGCATCTAACAATTGCTGCTTTATTAGGAGCATTATTACTTGTTTTTGTCAACATCATGACATTGCAAGAAGCAGTTGCTTACATTGGCAATAGTTATGGAACTCTGGGTTTATTTTTTGGGGTTATGGTATTAGTACGGGCATTTGAACCGACTAAAATATTTGATTATATAGCTACACAAATTGTTATTCTAGCTCAAGGAAAAGGTAAGCGGTTACTATTAGGAATAGTAGGATTAGTTACCCCAATTTGTGCCGTTTTACCAAATGCCACTACAGTCATGTTGTTAGCACCGTTAATTCCCCCCATGGCAGAAGAATTAGGCATCAATTTTGTGCCATTATTAATTTTGATGGTGTTTGTTGCTAACAGTGCTGGCTTGTTAACTATAGTGGGAGATCCGGCTACATATATTGTTGGTGATGCTGTAAATATTAGCTTTACAGATTATTTATGGCAATTAAGTTTAGGGGGAGTTTTGGCTGTTGGGGTTGTAGTGCTGACATTACCATTTTTATTTCGTAAAATTTGGAATACAACTATAGAGAATCTGGAAGAATTACCCCATCCCCAAATTAATCATCCACGAGTTTTAATTGCGGGTACAGTAATTATTATTTTCGTGTTGATATTTTTTGTAATTGGGGAATCTCTACCAATACCAATATCACCTGCTGCTGTAGCTTTATTAGGGGCAGCTTTAGCTTTGTTGCTTTCTCATCACAGTAGAATTGATACTGTTAATAATATATTGAGAGATGTAGATTGGAGTACATTAATATTTTTTATGAGTGTTTTTGTATTAATAGGAGGATTAGATAAAACAGGTGTAATTAAAGGTTTATCAGGAATCTTCGCAACTATTTTAGGTAAAAATATTTTACTCGGTTCTTTGGTATTGTTATTTTTAGTGGGAATATTATCTAGTGTTATTCCCAATATTCCTTTAGTTGTGGCAATGGTTCCATTATTAAAACAATATCTTGTCACTGTAGGTTTGGCACCATCAGAAGTTTTAGCAACTAATTTTCAAGGAGAGTTTCCCCCGGAAGTCTTGCCACTATTTTACGCGATGATGTTTGGTGCGACCTTGGGAGGTAATGGTACATTGGTGGGAGCATCTTCTAATATTATTGCTGCCGGCATCGCTGAACAACATGGTAGACGAATTTCCTTTAAGATTTTTCTTCGTTATGGGATTCCGGTGATGCTACTACAACTTGTGGTTTCAGCTTTGTATGTGTTATTTCGATTTTTAATCTAAAAACGATAACTAAGTCCAATCTAGAAATTATTGATCTTGTAGATTCTCGTTTTTCCCTGACCTTACTTCAGTGATTGAGGCATCCTCTAAGATACAAGGTTGGTTTGAGGAACGTATCCTTGCGGGACACTGCGTGAACACATAAGACCTCTTGCAAAAGTCGTGATTTTCAAATTCTTCTTTGCGTCTTTGCGCCTACCCTATGCCTACGGCACGCTACGCGAACGGGATATGCCTCCGGCACGTTACACGAACGCGTTCGCGTAGCGTTTCGCAGAAAAGCGCGATTGCGTGAGCTTTTCAAGAATATTCTTGGCGACACCAAAGTATTTATGCAAGATGTCTATAGTGTGCCGGAGGCATAACCCAACATTTATAAGCATTTGTTGGGTTGCGCTGTAATCCAACCTACAAAAATCCTTAACTGTTGGTTTGACAATGATCTTTAAAGGATTAGTTTTCGTTAATGAGTACAGCTAACAAAATTCTGATTACCAATTCTAACTCTTCAGTGATGCGGTAAAGATTAATTGCTTGTTCTATACTTTGTCTTTCTCTATGTAATATACCAAATTGCCAAATATTACCTGTTGTTACTGCTCCTAATATTTCTTTTTGAGGAGAATCACTCCATTTATCGAGGGCAATCATTTCTGCTGCTAACTGTGTAAAACCCCTGTTTATATCTGCTTGCTTGGCTTCAATCACAATTAAATTGTACTTTGTGTGAAGATAATAATCTAAATTCCCTTGAAGTTTATTATCAACTTTAATTGCATACTCAATTCGTAACTTCGCGTGGGAATAATGAATTAAATCAGTAATAATTGGGGCAATTAATATTTCTCGGCGTGTGGTTTCATTTTCTAAATCTACATAAGGCAAAACTTCCTCAATCCGTTGTTTAAGGTCGATAATTCGGTCTAAATTGCCAGAATATTGTGGTAAATCAATAAATTTGCGTTCTAAAGAATAACCAAATTCAGTTACTAAATCACCAACGCTAAATCCCAATTCAAAATAATTACTAAAAGTATATGAACGATTGGGATCAAGTAATGGTCGTTTAGTCATTTTATTCTCCCAACAAATCGTGTTATCAACTTTCTAATCATCCTTCAAAGTTTCAATTAATAAATCTACCTGTTGTTGTCGTTGCTGTAAAAAACTTTCACATTGGCGTAAATATTCCACAGCATGAGTAAACTGTTCAAACACATCAGCCAATTCCAATTCACCCTTTTCAATGCGGAGGATAATCTGCTCAATTTCCGCCACCTTCTCCTCATAACTCCTACCTGCTAAATCATCATTAGCAGCACTATTACGTTTAACCATTAACCCCTCTGCGTCCTCTGCGTCTCTGCGGTTCGTTTACTTCCATAACTTTAACCTTCACTTCACCCTGCGCCAATTGTATCAATAACTCTTCACCTAAAGTTAATTCAGAAGCAGAACGAACAATGCGATTTTCTTGTTTCACCACCGCATAACCACGCTGTAACACAGCTTTCGGGTCAATACTAGCTAACTTTTGCCGCAACATCTCTAAATGCTGGGTAGATTGTTGTAATTTACCCTTAGTCACCTGTAATAATTGCTGACGTTGCCAACTTAACCTCTGGGCTTCTTGCTGTAATTGTCTATCTAAACCCAACCGCCGCAACCGATTTTTTAAACTTTGGAGTTGATTGTCTCCCATTCCCAAAGCAGAATTTACCGTTTCCAACAAAGCTGTAATTCTCTGTTGATGCTGAAAATACAACTCAGATAACGCTGGTACAACCCTTTCGGCTGCGGCTGTAGGTGTATGTACGCAAACATCAGCCACCAAATCTGCCAAAGATTCATCCCTCTCATGACCAATACCAGTAATTACCGGAATCGGACAATTAGCAACAGCCATAATTACCCGTTCATCATTAAAACAGGCTAATTCCTCAACTGCACCCCCTCCTCTTGACAAAATGAGAACTTCAGCCCGCCCATCCTTTTCTACCCGTTCAATCGCCTTAACGATAGATTCTGGAGCTTGTTCGCCTTGGACTGTAGCAGGAGAAAATAACACCTGTAAACCGGGGTATCTGTGTTTGAGAGTTTTTTGAATATCCCCCCAAGCTGCGGCAGTGGGTGAGGTGACAACTGCTATAATTTGAGGATGGGTAGGGAGCGATCGCTTTCTTTCGAGATCAAACAAACCCTCAGCCAGTAAGCGATTTTTTAGTTGTTGATAGCGTAAAGCCTGTAAACCCACACCAGCAGGTAAAGATTGCCACACCGTTAATTGATATTCGCCTCGTTGGGGATAAAGACGAATACTGCCCAAAATGATTAACTGTTCCCCAGAAATTGGTGTTTGTGCCAGTTTTGCCAATTGATTATTCCAGGCTACACACTTAATAGACGCAGTACCATCAGGGTCTTGTAAGGTAAAAAATAATCCACTACGATGATGATTGGCACTAGAAACTTCACCAGTGATCCATACTTGGCGTAAAATTTGATCTTGTTCTAAGAGCGATCGCAGATAATCAGTTAATCCCCCCACTGAAAGCGCAGTATTGGGAATTAGGGAGTTAGTCAAATCATTAAACATGGGTGAGAGCAAAAGCCTAATCACATTGTAGCAAAATTTATTGGGGATGATTGAGAGCGATCGCTAAAATCAGGTTGAGAATATTTCAGATGATAAGGTATACTGAAAACGGCTTAGGCTTAATAGTTTCATTCTAAACTAGACGTTTAGCACTGCTAAACCGCTACAAATCCAGGTCTTTTGTAATCTTGTAAAAGTACATCTCCCAGCCGTATTTAGTATAATTTTAAAATATGGGAAAAAAATTTGGTAATAGATGGGAAATTATTGATTCATCTGGTGAAGGTGGTCAGTCTTGGGTATATCGAGTCAAAGATTTATCGGGTGAATTTACTGAAGTCTGTATTCTGAAAAGATTAAAAAACCCTAACCGACTTGACAGGTTTAAGCAAGAAATTAGGGCTGGAAAAGAATTGAAGCATGAACGGATTCCCCCAATTTTAGATACAAATCTAGAAACTGAACCTTATTATTTTGTAACTAAATACTATGAAGGTAATGTTCTAACTAAAGTAGCACCCCTAGAACCAATCAAAGCACTGACAGTTTTTATAGATATATGCAACATCGTAGATTATGCACATAAAAAAGGTATAGTACATCGTGACTTAAAGCCCGATAATATCATTCTTGATCAAGATGATAATCCCATAATTCTTGACTTTGGTATCTGCTACTTTATAGACATAGACGAAAATAACCGTTTCACTGAGACTAAGGAACAAGTCGGCTCTCTATATTATATTGCACCTGAATTAGAAAATGGACGCACTGATCAAGTCACTGATGCTGTCGATTCATACGCATTAGGCAAAATATTGTATTTTTTGCTGACTGGAACAATATTTGCTAGGGAAAACTACAACGACTCTAACAACTTATCAACTGTATGTAAAAATCCTCAACTCGATTATGTAACACAAAGAATATTAGCCAAATCAGTTGTTGAAGAACCTAATCAGCGTCTAACTGTTTCAGAGTTGAAAGAAGTTGCTGAAACAGTTAGACGCTTAATATATGAGCATTTCTATTCTGGTAAAGTTGGTTCACGATGTCGTTTTTGTGGTGAAGGTACTTATCAAAAGATTGACTGTGATTTTCTGAAAACTTCTTGTTATGATCAGCCCATTCAATCTGGTACAAATCGTGCAAATGATTCGTCAATTCCTTGCGAGGCTATTCGTTGTAACCTTTGTGGAAACATACAGTTTTTTTTCCGAACTGAACCAACGCCAATGTATAAGTATTCATAACAATAACTTTCGTGCCGAACCCTACGCGATCGCATTTCTAATCTAGTATTGAGAGCAATTATTCAGCTACATCCTGTAAATCAAGTGCGAATTTAATCGCTTGCTGAATTTCCAGCATAACTTCCTCTGGTAATTTGCCCAATTTTCGCTCCAGTCTTACCGTTGGAATAGATCCAATACCTTGAACATTAGCTATGGAATCCCGTTCAAGAAATTGTAGTCGAGGTAGTACAACCTCATAAAGACTTCCTCGATTTTGGGTAGTTAGTGGTACATAAATCACCAAAGCTCGTGGTGGATCTGGGTCATCACGGGATATAATGATAATTGGGCGTGTTTTTGCAGCTATCCCCAAATCAGCAAGCCAGATTTCACCAAGTTTAGGGTTCATCTAACAAATCCAAAACTTCTTGCTCTACTGTACGGGTTCTGAGAATGTCTAAAACATCCTGATCTGCCATTTCGATGATTTCTAGAATACAATGGCGAACTTGTTCTGCTACAGTAGGTTGCCAGTAACTTAACTTTGTACTTAGTTCTTCAATTAAAGCATCCATAATAATTCTGTATACTTCTAACTATTAATATTAAACTACTTTTTAAACAAAGTTTCAATCTAAGCTACCTTAGTAACAGTGACCTTTGCTACACACTACACTATTGATGTAAATTACAGAGCGATCGCTATTTAAGAATGTCTACTCAATTTGACTTATAATGGTTCTTATCTACAGCCGATTTTACCAAAATTGATTATGAGCATCAGTCTCACACTCACACCTAAGCAAGAACGCTTTATTGCAACAAAGCTGGAAACTGGAAAATACCATTCTGTAGAAGAAGTTCTAGAAATAGCTCTCCGGTTGCTAGATGAATATGATCGTGCTGAAACAGAATGGGTTCGGGATGTGCGAGAAAAAATTGATGCAGCGATTGAAATTTCAGACCACACACCACCTATTGATGGCGAGACATTTGTAAATCAAATTCTAGAGCAATTTCAGCAAAAAAGACAGACAGAAAAATGAATCGTTACGTTATCAATATTCTCGCTAGTCGTGATCTAAATGAAATTGCTGAATACTTTTCACAAAACAATCTAGAAGCTGGTGAGAAATTTTTCCAGGAATTTAATCGTAAATGTCAACAATTAGTTTTTTTTCCAAATAGCGGTAAAAGCTACTTAGAAATACGTGATGATTTACGAGGATTACCTCTTGAAGGATATATAGTTTTTTATAGAGTCTTAAATGATGGAATTGAAATCTTGCGAGTAGTGAGTGGTCGTCGTAATTTGAACTCTGTTTTTGATGACACTCCATAGAATAAAGGTTAATAAAAAGTGTACTAGAGTCTTCCTTTAGCAATGTAATTCGCTTTGCTACGCACTATTGATGTAGATTAGAGAGTGAACGACAGTATTTATCCCTATTCAATAATGTAAACTCAAATATTGCTGTTCTACAGAAAGTCCTGTAATAATATCCTCTGGTGCAATTCCATCAGTAATTAATGTCTCTGTAAGACCCTCCTCAAAATTATCATCTTCAATCACAACCTTGCCATTTAGCAACCGAGCATGAAATAAAATGGTATTGATCCAAACATTTCTTTCCCAACCTGTGGCAATAATTAGAAATTGCCCTGACTCAGTATCACATACAGCATGAATTGAAATCGGCTGTAACCGGGGTTGTGCGGATGCCGCTTTCCGTAATACTCGCGTTAAAATTTCAGAATATCTTAGTGAATTATCCATTGGACAATGACCTCATCTATTGGTTCATAAACTAGTAAATTAATTTTATTCCGTTTTATAACTAACTGAAAAATAGGTTTTTGGAAATGTTTTAAATAAACAGGCTCACTCACAGCTAAAAAAAGCTGCCGTTCTGGTTCTTGTGCTTCTAAAGCCCATTGATAAAGCTGAAGTTGACCCATTGCTTTTTCCAATTCACTAATTATAGAAGGAGCATCAAAATCTTTAACTTCAACTGCAATTTTATAGTTTTCTTTTTCCGCCATAAAAAATTTCTCTGCACCAATATCAGCTTTTAGTAATGTTTTCTCTAAAACTAAGACTAATGGATCATCAGTGATTGTCCAACCATCTTTTATTAAAGTACGACACAGAGAAAAATGTAAATCATCTCGTCTAGACATTTATTAAGCTGTTGCACCTTTAAATTTTACTAATGTAGAATCAGAGCGATCGCCCTGAAAATAATATTCTTACATACAGCCGAATTTATAATGATGCGTAATAATCCCCCAAACCCCCTACAAACACCCCATAGCGGCTACCATTGGGATCAGAGCGATCGCCGTTTTTTTGAAGGTTGGTATTATCGTGTTACACTGCCTGAAATTGGGCAAACCTTCGCCTTCATGTACTCTATCGAAGATCCCATTGGCGGTAAACCCCACAGTGGCGGTGCAGCCCAAATACTCGCACCAAACGACGAATATCTGTGTCGTACCTTCCCTGATGTTAACAAATTTTGGGCTACCGAAGATGTATTAGGCTTAGGACATTGGGGTAAAACCGACTTACAAACACCACCCCACCAACTCCCAC
Organism: Cronbergia sp. UHCC 0137; assembly: GCF_034932285.1. Lineage (NCBI taxonomy): Bacteria > Bacillati > Cyanobacteriota > Cyanophyceae > Nostocales > Nostocaceae > Cronbergia > Cronbergia sp. UHCC 0137. The sequence continues at coordinate 47,951 of NZ_JAYGHC010000025.1, read as the reverse complement.
CCCCACAATTTACACAGCATATTCAACAAGGCTATCAAGCCACAGCCACCTTAAACCAAGGCATAATTACTGATCCCGCCACAGGTAACTACTGCCGTTGGGAATACCAAATTAAACCCATATACGGTTGGGGTAATCAAAATAGCATACAACAATCAACCGCCGGCTGGCTATCATTCTTACAGATATTTGAACCAGGATGGCAAATTTTAATGGCTCACGCATTAGCCACAGGTTGGATAGACTGGAATGGGAAAATCTACCACTTCACCAACGCCCCAGCATACAGCGAAAAAAATTGGGGTGGAGCATTTCCCCAAAAATGGTTTTGGTTAAATTGTAACTCCTTCCTCGATCAACCAGACCTAGCCCTAACAGCCGGCGGCGGAAAACGTGGTGTATTGTGGTGGACCGAATCAGTAGCCATGATAGGGATTCACCACCAAGGCAAATTTTATGAATTTGTACCCTGGAACTCAAAAGTAACTTGGAAAATTCAGCCCTGGGGTAGATGGCAAATGCAAGCTAAAAACCTAAACTACGAAATCGAACTCATAGGAACTACCAATTTACCAGGTACACCTCTACGTGCGCCCACCACCAATGGTTTAACATACTGTTGCCGAGACACCATGCAAGGGAAACTAACTTTAGAACTGCGAGAATTAAGTCTCAGCAAATCTAAAATCATCCTGAAAGCAGAGAGTAACCTTTGTGGATTAGAAATAGGAGGTAGTCCTTGGGATGAAAATTGGCAGTCTGACTAAAACTACTGCTATATTGTAAATGCTCAATACTTGGGGTTGTAGCTCAGTTGGATAGAGCGGTCGCCTCCTAAGCGACAGGTCGTGCGTTCAAGTCGCACCAGTCCCGTTACCTCAAAACAAATAAAATTATGTTAGATGGGTTTAAACCCCTTTGATCAATTCCTAAATACTAAGATAAAATTACTCATCGCTATAAAATCAAATTATTTTGATACAGTGAACAGTGAGCGAAAAATCGCCCAAAATCCTATTTGGTGAGATATAGCTCAAATATTGCTCTGATCTATCTTAATTTCTGCAAAAAATCCTAATTTTCCCAGATATAACCCTAGAGCCTTGAATAAGCTACTCTTTACAGGTAAATCATTCCGGCTGATGGCTTTTTCCCTACCATTATTCGTGTTGTGGGGATACCAAGAAATACAAAACCAATTTGTACAGCCACAAGCAATGTTAGTTTTAGGTGGTTCGACCAGACGTTTAGAACGAGAGAAGTTTACAGCCCATTTTGCTCACCAGCATCCAAATATACCAATTTGGATTACTGGGGGAAGTCCACCGAAATTCACTCAACAGGTGTTTACCAAGGCTGGAGTTGATACTAGGCGCTTAAACTTGGACTATGAAGCGATAGATACAGTTACAAATTTTACTACATTAGTAGATGATTTACACGCTCGTGGCATCAAAAGAGTTTATTTAATTACTTCTGATTTTCATATGCGTCGTGCTTCAGTTATTGCCCAAATTGTTTTAGGTAGTCGGGGCATTGATTTCCAAGCAGTACCAGTTCCATCGGAAAACACATCAGAACCAATTGAAAAATCTATCCGTGATGGAGCTAGAGCTATTATGTGGTTAGCAACTGGTTATACTGGCGCTGATCAAGCTAAATTAGAAAAAAGGTGACAGTGGCAGGAGGCAGGAGGCTCACAAGGGTAGGTATTTTACATTGTCGTAAGGGCAAGACTTGGGGGACAAGGTAGACAAGGCGACAAGGGAGGAAAACTGTACAAAGAATATACGATTGGTCACAAAAACTGAAGCTCAATAGACCATTTCTTGTATAAAATCTTCCTTGTCTACAATACCTCCTTGTCTTCCAAGTCCTGCCTTCACAGATAATATTAAAAACCTACACCTGTCAGTGCCTCCTACCCCCTTCCTCCTGACCTCTTATCAGCCCCTAAGTCTTTTATCCTCTTGTCACCTATTCGCCAATTACCTTTACAATTTAAATTCCGGCAATTACCAGGAGTCAAAAAGTCATTATGTTGTGTAAAAGAATCTTACCTTGCTTAGATGTCAAGGCGGGCAGGGTTGTGAAAGGGGTGAACTTTGTTGATCTTAAAGATGCAGGTGATCCGGTAGAACTGGCCAAGGTTTACAATGAAGCCGGTGCAGATGAGTTAGTGTTTCTAGATATTACAGCCACTCATGAAGACCGGGATACGATTATTGATGTCGTTTACCGAACGGCTGAACAGGTCTTTATTCCATTAACTGTCGGTGGGGGAATCCAAACATTAGAAAATGTTAAAGGTTTGTTACGAGCCGGCGCAGATAAGGTTAGTATTAATTCTGCGGCAGTACGCGACCCTGATTTAATTAATCGGGCCAGCGATCGCTTCGGTAATCAGTGCATAATTGTAGCTATTGATGCTAGACGCAGGATAGATCCCCAGAACCCAGGCTGGGATGTTTATGTGCGGGGGGGTAGAGAAAATACTGGTAAAGATGCCCTATTGTGGGCGCGAGAAGTAGTAAGTCGGGGAGCGGGTGAATTGTTAGTTACAAGCATGGATGCAGATGGTACTCAAGCTGGTTACGATTTAGAGTTAACAAGAGCGATCGCTCAATCCGTAGAAGTTCCCGTTATCGCCTCCGGTGGTGCAGGTAATTGTGAACACATCCACGCCGCTTTGACCCAAGGTAAGGCAGAAGCCGCATTATTAGCATCTCTGTTACATTACGGGCAGTTAAGCGTGGCGCAAATTAAAAATTACTTACACGAGCGAACTATTCCCGTCCGACTCCTATCTTGAACTTACAGTGTAGCAACTAAATACATCTATCCCAGGTTAGAGACAGTTTGACAAAACAATGTTAATATAAATTAACTACTATGAAGAAATATTAACTAATATGTTGATTCCTATTTTACTTTTTGATGTGGCACTGGTAGCCTGGTCGCTGCACCTAATGGAAAAAGCCTACGAGAATAAGGAATTTTCCCTGATGTTGGCTGGTACATTAGTCGCTTTAGCTGCTGCGGCCATGTTGGTAGTCTACTTTCTCATGGGTCACTGTATGACCTATTTGTTACAAGTAACATAATCAACTGACAAATTATGAGAGCTAAGGTTAACGTTCTCATGTCAATCAAGAAATACTTGACAAAACACAATTATTAAGGCAATATAGGATATGAGTTTCACGGGGTTATAGCGCAGTTGGTAGCGCACCTCAATGGCATTGAGGGGGCCAGCGGTTCGAATCCGCTTAACTCCATTAATCTAGAGTGTAAATATAATGTGGATATGCCGGATTTTTTCAATAAGCCGGGGATGTATTTTATATTTAATTAATAGAACCCACTAAGATATACATAAAGTCAGCCCGGATTGCTAGATTATTTTTACTGAATGCTGGAACAGTATCTACCATAACTACTAAATTATCTTGAGAAATGAGAAACTATGGTGAGTTAATAGTCGTCTATATATTTTGTAGGATTTGACCAACAAGAATATTTGATTGAAAGTTTAACTTTTTTAAAAAAAGGAAGCACTGAACCTGCACAAGGATATACATTAACAGCAATACAAATGTGAGTATTGAACCGTGCGAGTAAGTGGGGCATAATTAGCAATTTTAGAAAACTAGAATTACCGAGACTTCAAGTAAGTCAGTGTAATCTATTTACTAAAAATGGGGAATTAATCTAAATGCGTATTTCAACTTTCATAATTACCAGTAAATAACTGAGTAACTAATTTCTAAGAAAAATGTGTTATAACCTACCGTCAGAACTATAGCTGATGGTTAAACCCTTGAAGGAGCTATGCCGTGGAAAACAATAAGTCACTTTTTTGGACGCAAGGGATTTTGATTGCGTTGGTTAGCTTGGCTGGTACTTTAAGCATTGGGATGATGATGCTTGTTAAACCAAACATCTCTGAGGCTCAAGATAGCCAGAGAACCAATGTCAAAGATATCGCTGCAAATTTAGGAACTCAGGAACGAGTTGAGCAATTTAAGGCAACAATGTTAACCATTTGGCAGCAAGAGGCAAAAGTTAGGGGTGTTATCTCTGATGTACCATCACGCTTTCAAGGGAAAACTATTAAAGAAGCAAAGCTCGCTCCAGATCAAAAAGTTATTGCTCTCACCTTTGATGATGGTCCTTGGCCTCAGACTACCGCGCAAGTCCTGGATATTCTCAATAAAAACAAGATCAAAGGAACATTTTTTGTTGTTGGGCAAAATGTGAAGCTTTATCCAGACTTAGCCAAGCGGGTAGTTACAGAAGGTCACACTATTGCGAATCATACTTGGCATCACTGGTATCATTACATGAATCCCCAAACAGCGGCCTATGAAGTTGCTAATACAACAGATATTATTTATCAAACGACTGGTGTAAAAACAGGTTTATTTCGTCCACCGGGGGGAATAATGCACAATGGGGTAGTTAATTATGCAAAAAACAACAAGTACGCCATTATTATGTGGTCTTCTGATTCAGTAGACTATTCTCGCCCTTCTGTCCCCAGGTTAATTAACAATATTTTTAAGGGAGCAAGACCTGGTGGGATTGTGTTAATGCACGACGGTGGTGGTAATCGTTCCCAAACTGTGCAAGCGTTACCAGAAATTATTAGTAAATTTCGCAAGCAAGGCTATAAATTTGTGACTATTCCTGAACTATTAGAAATGGAAGATCAAAGCCAAAAAGTTATTGCTAATAAAAAGTAAGGGAACAGGAGAATTTCAGATCCCCGACTTCTCTAAGAGGGTGTTTGAAAAGTCTAAATTCATACTCGCCCTGGCGACTAGAAGTCGCGGCTACACAGGCAAAACCCACCTCCGTGGGTTGTAAACCCTTTATTTTCCGTTAGTCCGCGCAGGCGGACTTTGTTTGTGTAGTAGCGATTTATAATCGCCGGAAACTTTTCAAACATCCTCTAAGAAGTCGGGGATCTAGCTATCACGCATTACCCATAACTGAGCTTAACTGTTTTGTGGGTGTACCTACTTCTGATGGTGGCATCAATTGCCAATGATTTAAGGATTTACAGGATTTTGGTTGAAAGGATGACGTGTATGAATATTAATTTGAGGGGCTAATAATTTATATATTATAATAGACAGTAAATTTTAGATAATTTAGTCATGACACAATCTACACCCCAAAGAGTTGTCCGGCGTGGTCGAGTGTTTCCTGAAATTCAGTGGACTGAAGAACAAAAAGTCCAAGACAAAGCTAGAAGACAGGCTTTTTATGAGCGTTGTTGGATCATTTTCGAGCAGTTAAAACCAGAAATATTAGATAAATACTCTGGTTGGTATATTGCCATTGAACCTGATAGTGGTGATTATTTTATTGATCAAGACAAAGAAATAGCAAGTAAAATGGCGAAAGAAAAGTATCCTAATGTGATTCATCATATTTTTGGCATTAATGAAACAGGAGTTAGTGGCAGAATATGATTGAGGGAAGATTTGGAGAAAATGGACAAATTTATTTTGAAATTGATTTAATTGGTGGAGATAATTTCAGTTTTCCTGTGGAAACAATGTTAGATACAGGATTTACTGAACATTTAGCTATGAATAAACAAGATATCCAAGGTCTTGATTGGTCTTTTTTAAGTCAAGATAAATTAAGAACTGCTCAAGGCGAAACTGAATTAATCATCTGCGTTTATCCGCGTTTATCTGCGTTCAATAATTTGTCTGAATCAGGATGTCCAGGATTTGAGGATTTTCAGGATTTTGGTTGAAAGGATGATGTTTTGAATATTAAAGAAAATCGAACAATATTTCTTGGCAATTTATCAAAGTCATGAACAACCAGATCAATATTTATCTATTCCTACTAAAGTTTTTTCATACTGAAGCATTCAAAATTGATGAAAAGATATCTCCAAAAATTAAATATATGTTCCATCAAAACCCTTATGTAGAGACGTTCCATGGAACGTCTCTACAAAGTATCTAGTCTCAATTAATCCTGTTCATTTTCAGGACGTGAAAATCCTGATTTCCATTACTAATTTACCGAACTTAACTGTTTTATCTGTACTCCCACTTCAGGGTTAGCCTCTGGACTGTCTGCTTCAGAGGGTGGAACTAATTGCCAGAATTTAGGTAGGTATTCTGTCCAATTTTCGAGAATCTGTTTAGCTTTGGGGGAACTTGTGCGATCGCTGTGCAATCTAATTAACTCATGCAGTTGTTTTTCCCCTGCAACTGTGATCACTCGCTGGGTTTTAACAATAGCACGGTTGACCAATTCTGAGAAAGAACCATCTTCATCTAGAAAATAAGCTAATCCCCCAGTCATTCCTGCACCAACGTTGCGTCCCACCTTACCTAAGACGACAATCACCCCACCAGTCATATATTCACAACAATGGTCTCCAGCACCTTCAATTACGGCTGTACCTTTGGAATTACGCACAGCAAACCGTTCTCCGGCTAAACCATTGGCAAACAACACCCCACCAGTAGCACCATAAAGGCAAGTATTACCAACGATCACGTTTTCTGATGGATTGTAGGTAGCATCTGGTGAGGGCTTAATGATAATTTCCCCTCCATTCATCCCCTTACCAACATAATCGTTAGCCTCTCCTGACAAGCTAAGGGTGACACCAGCTAGGTTAAATGCACCAAAACTTTGTCCTACACTACCTTGGAAGTTAAGGTTAATTGCCCCTTCAAAACCACTATCACCGTACTGACGAGCTATTGCGCCAGCCAATCTTGCCCCCACAGTCCGGTCTGTATTCACAATAGCGTAGGTTTTGTCAACAGTGGACTGATTTTTAATTGCTACTTGAACACCCGCATCTGCCAAAATTTGGTCGTCCAAAACTGCACCGTTGCTGTGGACTTCTTCATGGAATAACCAGCTACGATTGGTTTTTGTATCGGGTAACTGAGTTAAACAATCGAGGTTTAAGGACTGGGTTTTAGTCAGTTTAGTATCAGTGCGGGTGGTTAATAAATCTGCGCGACCAATCAATTCTGATAGGGAACGGTAGCCTAGTCTAGCTAACAAACTGCGGACTTCTTCGGCGATGAAGTAGAAGAAATTAACGACGTTTTCTGGTATACCTGTAAACCGTTTTCGCAGTTCTTCTTTTTGGGAAGCGACACCGACGGGACAGTTATTGGTGTGACAAATCCGCGCCATAATGCAGCCCTCAGCAATCATGGCAATAGAACCGAAGCCGAACTCCTCTGCACCCATTAAGGCAGCGAGGAGGACATCCCAGCCGCTTTTGAGTCCACCATCAACTCTTAATATTACGCGATCGCGCAAACTATTTTCCATCAACACCCGATGTACTTCTGTTAACCCCAATTCCCAGGGTGAACCAGCGTGTTTAATAGAACTTAAAGGTGATGCACCAGTTCCCCCATCATGACCAGAAATTTGAATAATATCGGCGTTAGCTTTAGCTACACCCGCCGCAATTGTGCCAATACCGATTTCTGCCACCAATTTCACCGAAACTTTAGATTTTGGGCTAATTTGATGCAAATCAAAAATTAACTGGGCTAGGTCTTCAATGGAATAGATATCATGGTGTGGTGGTGGAGAAATTAATGTTACACCAGGCTTGGAACGTCGCAACATGGCGATATAAGGGCTAACTTTGGGTCCTGGTAACTGTCCACCTTCCCCTGGTTTTGCACCTTGCGCCATTTTGATTTCTATTTGTTTGGCTGTGGCGAGATACTGGGGAGTGACACCAAACCGTCCTGATGCTACTTGTCTGATAGCACTGGCGGCTGTATCGCCATTTTGTAAGCCTTTTAGATGAGGTAAAGTCGGGGAATGACCGGAACCATCTACATCATTTAAAATATTGTAACGAACTGGATCTTCTCCACCTTCCCCAGAGTTAGACTTACCACCAATGCGGTTCATAGCGATCGCTAAGGTTTCATGAGCTTCCCTCGATAAAGCACCTAGAGACATTCCCCCAGTACAGAAGCGTTTGACAATATCGCTAACCGATTCTACCTCTTCGATGGGGATAGAGGGGATGTCACTTTGAAAATCCAATAAATCACGCAACGCGGTTATTGGTCTATCTTTTAGATGTTGTTTGTAAACTGCATAATGGTCGTATTGCTTACCATCTACGGCTTTATGCAGCGCCTTTGCTAGTTCTGGGCTGTTGCTATGATATTCACCACCGGGGCGATATTGGACAAAACCCAAGTTTTCTAACTTTTTGGTAGTCAGTTCTGGAAAGGCTTTGCTGTGGAAGGATAGCACCTCTTGGGCTAATTCACTTATCGTTAACCCACCAATGCGGGAAGTTGTTCCCCAGAAACCCAGGGCTAACAAATCTGCACCGATTCCAATGGCTTCAAAGATTTGGGCGGCTTGATAACTAGAAAGGAGGGAAATTCCCATTTTGGAGAGAATTTTCAGCAATCCTGATTCTACCGCTTTCCGGTAATTAGCGATCGCACCTTCCAAGCTCACCGCCGCAATTTTTCCTCTTTCCATAAACTGCTGCGTCTTGGAATCAGACCACCAATCTCGCACCGTAGCCAAAGCCATATACGGACAAACAGCACCCGCACCATAACCCAACAAACAAGCAAAATGATGGGTACTCCAACATTGAGCCGTATTCACCACCAAGGACGTTTTCATCCGTAACCCTTGGCGAATCAAGTAATGGTGAACTGCACCAACAGCCAATAAAGGGGGAATATAACTATATTCTGCCCCAATTCCTGGATTTGCTTTGTCACTCAATATTAATATCTTCACCCCAGCCCGTACCGACTCGGCCGCCTGTTTTTGTAAAGATTCCACAGCCACCTTTAAACCCTGTGGACCAGATTCAATGGGGAATAAAGTTGATAATTCAGCCGTCGCAAATCCTGACAGTTTAATTGCGTCTAACTCTGCTTCCGTCAACACCGGCGAATCTAACTTCAATCGACGAGCATATTCGGGCTTGGGTTCTAACAAATTCCCCCGTTCACCCAATTCCACCGTCAAAGACATCACCAATTTTTCCCGCAAAGGGTCAATTGGTGGATTTGTCACCTGAGCAAAACGCTGTTTAAAATAGTCATACAGCAAATGGGGTTTGGTTGATAAAACAGCCAAAGGAATATCATCACCCATGCAGAAAGTCGCCTCTGCACCGGTCGCCGCCATGGGCTGAATCACCATTTCCACATCTTCTGTAGTATAGCCAAAAGCTATTTGTTGTTGGAGTAAAACCTGTTTATTATCTACAGGTGAATGGCCGTTTCCATTGCTATGGTGTCCATTTCCATTCCCATTTCCCCCCAAGGATTCACTACCAACCAATTCCTTCAGTTCTTGACGATACTCTTCCAACCATTTTCCGTAGGGATGATGATTAGCAATGCGCTGTTTAATTTCCCAATTTTTCAGCACTTCCTGGGTAATTAAATCCACCGCAATCATTTGTCCAGGACCCAATCTGCCTTTCTCAATAATATCTGCTTCTGGGAACTCTACCACACCCGCTTCTGAAGCCACCACAATATAGTCATCTTTAGTAATTAGATAACGGGCTGGTCTTAAACCATTCCGGTCTAAGGTCGCTCCAACTCTTTGTCCATCACTAAATACTAACAGTGCCGGTCCATCCCAGGCTTCTTGTAGACCACTGTAATATTCATAAAAATCAACAATTTCTGGATAGTTTTGTAAAGATGGTTGATTTTTATAGGCTTCCGGCACCATAATCATCAGAGCTTCTTCGGGCGCTCGTCCAGAACGTACCAGCAACTCTAAAATATTATCGAGGGTAGCTGAATCACTATTATCAATATTAACTAAGGGCTTGAGTTCGTCGAAGCGATTTTCCCACACCGGATGATTTAAGGTGGCTTCCCGTGCCATCATCCAGTTAATATTTCCTAATAAGGTGTTAATTTCGCCATTGTGTCCTAACAGCCGCATTGGTTGGGCTAAAGGCCATTTAGGCATGGTATTGGTGCTAAACCGTCGATGATACACTGCAAAGGCACTTTTATAGGCGGGATTTTGCAGATCTTCATAAAAGTCTCCCAATACTGCCGATCGCACCATGCCTTTATAGACAATTGTACGACTAGATAAAGAACAAATATAGAACTCTTCGGAAATTTCTTTGGCTACTTGAAAAATCCGTCTCCGGGTAATGTACAGTTTCCGTTCTAATTCTTCTCCGGTTTTATCAGCCGATTTTAAGAAAACTTGGGCAATTTGGGGCTGATTTTCCCTGGCTTGCACTCCTAACAAGTCTGGACGCACGGGGACTACTCGCCAGCCCAGTACAGTCAAATTTTCTTCTGTGGCTATTTGGGTAAATGTGGCTTTGGCTTTGGCTGCTGCTTCTGGGTCTTGTGGTAAAAATATCATTCCCACAGCCATGTTTTCAGGAGTAGAAAAGTCAATCTCTCCCAAGACATAATTATTTTGGAACAATTCCCAAGGAACTGCTGTCAATATACCTGCACCATCTCCCGAATCTTGGTCAGCACTGCAACCACCCCTGTGTTCTAGACAGGTTAAGGCTTTTAGGGCTTTGTCTACAACTTCATGGCTGGCAATGTTTTGACGCTGGGCGATAAAACCCACACCACAAGCATCTCGTTCTTCCACTAGCCACGGTTGTCCTTGCATATCTGATAATTTGATGTTTTGACCCTGATCTAAATGCTGATGATTCATACTCTGTTCCTGAAAGATTGAGTTACGGATTTTGCCACTACTGTTGAGAAAAAATTTCTAATTTTAGTGATGCAGAAATACATAATCACCAAAATTTAGGGAAAAAAATTTTAACGTCGAGTTTGGTTTTGATGTAACTCGTGTTAAAATGGTAAGTTATTTTTGTCTTTTTTCGCACTGACTCAAACAGCCGCTTTTGCTAAAACATTTTTTCAGTGATGACAATTTTGAGTTTATATCCTTAAAACCCGCTTAGATTAACAATATTACCAGCGATCGCTAAGGATGTAAAATTATCATCCAGTTTTTGATCAACCGGACTACTGTTGCATAAGGAGCAAATTTGTATAATTTGAGACAAAGCTTTCCGATTTTAGCAGTCAAATTAGCCGCTTATTTTTATAAGAGATAATTACCCAACGTAAATAATATCATATCACAATCTTGTAGAAATGAAGCGTTTTCTACAAATAATCTTCTTTTCGCAAAATGTAGAGAGATTCCCTGGAACGTCTCTAAAAGAGTCCTCACGGCAGGATATGAGGCAAAAGTTGTAGAAGAACTACCAGAAGAAGATCCTATCAAAGTTTCACCTTTTCAGCACTGCTAAACCCCTACACATATTCGGTATTTTCTGTCAATGCTTGTACGGTTTTTCTCCCTTGTCCCCCAAGTCTTGCCATCACGACAATGTAAAATTAAATTTCATCGGGATTTATATTCAGAGATTTTAAGTAAGCTGCTAGTTTCTCTTTTTCTTGGCGCTCCTGAAGTGCTATGCGAGATGCTTCACGAACAGCTATTTCTGCTTGTTCTTTCGCAGTCCGTTCTAATTCAGCCCGTTCTTCAGCACTTTTAGCCCGTTCCTCAGCACTTGTAGCCCGTTCCTCAGCACTTGTAGCCCGTTCCTCAGCAGTGGGATACCTCACCCCAGAGCGATCGTACCAATAAACCCACTCTCGCTCCCATTTGCCACTATTCCCACGCTCACAGCCAATTCCTAGCCCTACTTCTGGCATCCAGAACATTTTGCCATTTTCTGCTAATTTAGATATAGCTGGTATTAATTCATATTTTCTATCAATTAATTTATAAACTTCCAAAGACTGGTGTTTTTTATATAATCCCCTTCTGCCACTCAATGGATTGTAAATCACATAATATAAAATTCCTAAATTTTGATATTCCTGTAATTTATCATCATATTCACCGTTGTATTTATGGGAAACTACTTCTAATACTAAAATTGGTAATACTTGTTCTTGCCACAGTACATAACTTAATCTACCTCCTTCATTTTTGAGTCGTTCTACTCCTAAAGCTAAAAACCCATCGGGAACAATTGATTTAGATTTGATGGGTTCTTCAATATTTGGTTCATAGTAGATGCACATATCTACACCCCAAAACCAATCTTCTCTACTGTTCCAAATCCATTTCAATATATTTAAGAGAATATTGGGAATATCGTTTTGTAGTTCATTATCCACTGGGGTTTCGTCGCCATCGGGTAGGTCTTCGGCAGTGGGCAGATTATAAGGTACTGTAATCATTGCTGGTTGCCTGTGATTTATTTAATTATGGTAACTCATTTCATCGCTTCAGCCACAATACAGGTGCAATTACTAGGTTATACTCAGATCCCAGATTTTTTTAATAAGTCGGGGATCTAGGTGATTTATTACTGATAAACTAATACCATAATTTTACGATATCGAGTAATGTTTCGTCAATATTTGGGCGGTTACTAAATACAATACCCAGATCCCCAACTTCTTTGAGAACTCAATGATCTATACTCCTGATGATTTTATAGTCTTGATAATTTTTTCTAGCACAGCAATTAATTCAGGTAAAGCGATGTGAATAGTATCCCAAAGTCGAACCAAATTTATGCGATCATATTCATGGGCTATACGATTTCTCATCCCAATAATTTGATGCCAAGGAATTTCGGGCATTTCTGCATGAGAATCTTCAGAAATTCTCCGGGCTGCTTCGCCAATAATCTCAAATTGACGAGTAACTGCTGCTTGACGCATTAAATCAGACTGAAAGTTTTCCCAACTAACGTTTGCGACAAACTCCTGAGCTAATTTTGCAGCATTAAGCATATCCATCAAATAGTTATCTTCACGAGGTAGCATATACAACTTTATAAGATCCTAAAATTTCTTTCTTGCGTTGATGGTTAAAACTTTGTTCTATGCTTTCACGCTCAATTAAATCAACATCCCTACCCAAAATATCTTTTAAGTTATCTTGAATATCAACAAGGTCGAACAGCGTCCAATGAGCATCTGGATCAAATACCACTAATACATCAACATCACTTTTATCAGGCTGAAAGTCATCTCTCAGCACAGAACCAAATAAAGCAAGTTCTATAATTTTCCATTGTTGGCAAAATGCGGCAATTTGCTCATAATCAATGGGGATTTGGGTTTTGATTTTTTGCAAAGTGTACATAAGTGGTTAAGATATTACTCTGCCTCTAATTATGACATATTTTTTATTTTAAAATAGTTTTGTCTTCTCATACAGTATAATATAAATACCCCACCTTTAGGTCTAGGGAAAGGTTTCATTTTAATCCTCGTCCTAGTCAAAGAGAGTTGGAAGCGCTGCTGCAAGCAGTTCGCACCTGTGGTAGAAATAGATGTCCAAAGGTTAGCCAAAATGCCGTCACCTGCTGGGGTGGGTATGCAGCATGAACCCATTCGGTTATGTAGTGCTTGCTATGCGGAAACAGCGATCGCCATAATTTGCGTTTACTTTCCAAGTCTCCCAAGTGTGAAGCTAAGTTTAAAATCCCTGCCTTATGGGAATTAGGAGTTTGTCAACGATGTTTGATGACTTTTGCTATCACGGCTAAGTATCAGAAGCGATTTGAGAATTTTGAGATTAATTGCCCTAAAATTTGATTATGTTAACAATAATTATTGACTATCACTCTGTAATCATTAAAACTAACTAACTACAAGAAATAAATGGAGGATAGACATTATATTTTGTCCATTTTGCAGATGACGAGTGCGATATATATTTTGTGTTGTTCCAAAACTTTGCTCATCAGCCCAATCCTCTTTTAAGCATATATCATTTTTATATTTATTCAGGCGATCGCAAATTAAATCAATACAGTTATTAATTTTACCATCAATTACAAAACCTAACATTGCTGCATAGTCATGACCTAAGCTGTATGTACCTTCAACAAATCTTTCTACACCTTCTCTAACATAATCTGTTGCTAAATATCTATTTGGTTCTGTACTGCTAACTCGCTTACATTCCATTCCAAAGTATTCATTTTCGTTATAACCATAACCCACATTCCGCACCCCAATAAATGAAGATATTCAAGATACAGATTATAAGTTAGACTAATAAATTGAAGTAAAAAACGAAATTATAGACATAGTAAAATAGAGCAATAAATCAAACAGATTAGCTCCTAAATCTGATATTAATTAAATTAATGAAGAAAAGAATTAAGTGGCTAATTGATAGTAACGAAAACAATCATCTGGTAAAAGATTCAGAATAAAATTGCTATCTTGAGTCCAATTAGAGACGTGTTGTTCGTTGTTATATTCAACTACATGAATACACTGACAGCATTGAAAAATCCAGCGTAAAGTAGGACGGTCAGTTGCTTTACCTAATTGATTTTTAATTGTTGATTTAGAATCTTTCAGAGCATTTCTAATTTAATGTTGATATTAATGATTTTGCTGCTTTTATGCTTAAGGGTACTCGACATAACCAACGTAATTCTGACATCATTTTCAGGTTTGATTCTGTATATAAAGCAGCGTCAGCAACGATGAGACTATTAACTTCTAATTGTTTTTGATATTCTACTGCTATTTGACCCAAGTATGATGAATCTATTTGGTTTCCTGATGCTAGTTTTAAAAATATTGGTATGTCTCCATCTCCTGAACATATCATTTCTATGATGAATTGTTTTTTACTACTTGACCTGCACTTACTTTCTCGCTTTTTTCAACTCCTATTAATTCATTTATTATTTCTACTATTCCGATTGAATCTATCATCCCTGCTACTATCCCTAGATGATCTATGTTTTGAATTTCTATTTCTTGGGGTTTTAATTTCACAACAGATTCCTCTACTTGTTATATTGTGATTCTCTCATTTCTTGCTTTTGTGAACAATTAATTTTTTAATCATATCGAATTTTCTCTTTCTTTCAGTCCCGTTACGAAGTTCCACTTTCTCACTCCATGTCCAGCTTAATGCTACTATTCTCATTAAGCTTCTTACCCTTGGAATGATCCTTAGTCATTATGTACTACTCGCTAGGCTTTTTTGATATGTGACAGTTCAGGGTGCGGAATGTGGGTTCAAGAAGTCGGGGATATATTAGACATCTCCAGAAAAGTGGAGACGTTCCATGGAACTTCTCTACAACGGTTCTAAGAAACGCATATTTACAGCGATTTTCGGGTAAATAAACCACATTTTCCTGTCTCACGCAGAGACGCAGAGGCGCGGAGAGAAATCAAGAGTGTGGTCTAAATACATGAAAATTGCTGTAATTCTCATCAGATGTCTTGTCTATCTCTATTAATTAAGTCAGATAAAAAAGTGTTACAGCAGAACAACGCAAATAATATATTTAGCCCCATACTGAAAATATCGTGAACACCATTCAAATCCCAGCGCAAGAATACCTATCTTCTTGCTTTCTTCTCTTTGCGTTCTTTGCGTTCTTTGCGGTTGATTAAATCCATATTCTTCTTAACACCAAGCAAACCAAAACACCAGAGAGGGTGATGATACTCAATAATTTTACCAGACAATTACGCCAAGAAGCGCAACGTTGGCGAGATGAAGGACTTATTAGTTCTTCCCAGTACGATCAACTATCAAATCGCTACCAATTCAATAAACTAGAATCAGAGTCAAAGGAAAACTCAGTCCTAATTGCTATTGCTATAGGTAGCTTGCTTTTAGTATTAGGTATAATGACCTTTGTAGCAGCAAATTGGTTAATCTGGCCAAGAGATGTCAAATTCATTTTATTAATGAGTTTGTTCTTATCAACAAGTATTACTGGATTTTATACTTGGAGACAACCTGTATTAGGAAATTCCGAAGGCAAAAAATCACAACGGGGTAAACGCTTATTAGGGGAGGCTTTAATAGTTCTCAGTGCCTTAATTTTAGGGGCAAACCTATTGCTGATGGCGCAAATATTTAATATTAGCGGTTCAGCTTCTCAATTATTTTTGGCTTGGGGTTTTGGTGTGTTAGTGATGGCTTATAGCCTATCCCTAAATTCTTTAGGAATACTATCCATCATTCTCATTCAAATTGGCTATTGGGTAGGATTAGGAGAATTTTGGTCATCTCCTAGCGATTTAAATTGGGCGCGTTTAGCTATTAGACATATGCCCTTATTGTCGTGGTTGTTCTTCATTCCCTTAGCCTACTTGTGTCGTTCACGGGTGGTATTTGGACTGGGAATATTTGCCTTTATTATTTCCTTGCAATACAACATCAATCCTCTACCACTTCTAACTTTTTCTGATGCGGTGCCTTGGGTAGCTTCTTTTGCTTTAGCTTTACCACCTGCGTTATTATGGAGTTATGATGATTTACTTTTTCCCACTGTAAATTATCGGGTATTTCAATCTTTAGCCCGTAATTTAGGATTGATCTGTTTTGGTGTTGTTTTTTATCTGTTGTCTTTTCGTTGGCAATGGCAATCTTTTGGTTTAGGAACTTCTTCACCAAGTACATTTTCTAATGTATTCCGATCTTTACCAATAATTGATTTGGGTATTCTTAGTGGATTGGCAGTATTGCAATGGTTGTTTTTAGTGAGGCAAAGAAATAATCCAACCCGAAAAGAAGTATTTTTCACGACTGCTGTAATTCTGACTTTTCTAGGTTTTATTGTCATCATACCTTTTTGGCATCAAGGAATTAGTCGGATTACAGAACTCGGTCTTTTTATTTTCAATATCTTGTTGATAACATTAGCCTGGGGGTTAATTCAAGAAGGATTGAAGTTACGCAACAGACGTTCTTTCTGGGGCGGGATGTTGTTGTTAACTTTGCAAGTTATCAGTCGGGTGTTGGAGTACGATACAGATTTACTTTTTAGGTCGTTAGTATTTGTGACCTGCGGTTATTCTTTGATTACTGCTGGGTTGTGGTTTGAACGTCGGTTATCTTCTGGATCTAATTCTGGTAATAAGAAGTAAGATCGAAGTTACTCGTTTTCAACTAAGATATTTTATCAAAAAGAATACAGGAGCCAGGAGTCAGAAATCAGAATGAATTATGTACGACTGGCGGATGTATAATTGGGTTTAAGACCACCACAAAATCATAGATTTAGTGGTCAATAAGAAAGTAGTGAGTATGAATCCCCCACTAATTCATTCTGACTCCTGGCTACTGACTCCTGACTCCTTCTTCAAGAAATCTCTGCGTTTAAATTCCTATCTAATATTTCTGAGTAATGGGTGACAGGATTAATTTCTTGCTTCTCCCTTCTTGTCTATTCTTAATTATGAATTAATGTCATGAAAAGTAACTCATCTGAATCAAAAAAAACCTTAACTCCAGAGATGGAGTTTTCTGAAAAGTTGACTTTTCGGGATTATTTGATAGCTACTGAACAGAAAGCAAATCAACCTTTACCAATTTGGCGATTAATTGCACCTCTGTTGTTGCAAGTTGGGCTAATTATGGCGGTTCCAGGCCAAGCACTTTATACTGATGTGGCGGGTAAATCAGTTATTTTGCAAAGCCTACCTGTTAATCGTAATGATCTGTTACGGAGTTATTCTTTAACGTTGAATTACAATATTTCTAGGCTGCAAACTTTGAGAAGACTTCCTGGTTGGAGGGAATGGGTAAACAGAAATACTCTGAGAAATAGACAGATTTCTCCTGGAAGCACATTATATTTGATTTTGCAAGAGAGATTTTCTGGAAATCAAGGTGTTCCAACTGCTTGGCGACCTATACGTGTGAGTAGCGATCGCCCTACTTCTCTTTCTAACAATCAAGTGGCTTTAAAAGGTAATTATCAGGATGGTTTCATTAACTACGGTTTAGACAATTATTACATCCCTGATGAACAACGCCAAAGGATTAATAATGAATTGCAATCTCAGCCAACTAGAAATGGTAGAGTATCGGGAATAATAGTCCAGCTAAAAGTTGATCCTCAAGGTAATGCTGTCCCGGTTAGTTTGTGGATACGCGATAACAGAAGTCGGGGAGGCTATCGCAATTATCGTTTTTAAAGGTTAACATTAGCCATCTCCGAAAATTAAATACGTGTGGACTAAAACCCCTGTAGAGACGTTCCATGGAACGTCTCTACTTTATCGGAGATGTCTATTGGGTAAAAATTAAATATGCGTTATCTACAATTTTTGTAGAGACGTTCTAGAAGACATCTCTACATTCTTTTTTGGAGATGTCTATTCTTTATGTCCTAAATTCCAGGTCGCACCAAAAGCAGCCCCAGCCCCGGCTACTAATCCCGTACTCATGCCTTGAATTGTTCTCTGTATGGGATTTTGAGTAATGCAATCACTGGAAACTGTACTCTGTTGTAAACATATTCTGCTTTCTGCCCATCCAGATGTTCCCCCTAAAATCACACCCGACACACTACAACAAATAACAAGTAGTAACAACCGTTGGTTTTTTCTAACCATAGATAGATGTGTGAACCACAAGCAAAGGTCAACGGTTAAGATTAAAGGGTAAGGGGCATTTCTGTCAAGGGCATTAGTTAGCGATCGCCCTACAGTTAAAATCCCCAGAAAAGGCGTAAAATTGGTTTATATACAATGATTAAACCTTTATAATCAGGAACATAAATTTTATGACAGTTCAATTACTCAAACATAAATTTACCACAGAGCAATATCATCTGATGCACGAAGCAGGTGTTTTTTCAGAGAGCGATCGCCTGGAGTTAATTAATGGAGAAATTACGGAAATGTCCCCAATTGGTAAAAAACACGCGGTTTGTGTGGCTCGTTTAAATGAGTTATTTTTTACACGTTTGTTATATAAAGTACAAATCTGGTCACAAAACCCAATCCTCTTAGATAATGGTTCAGAACCACAGCCTGATTTAGCAATTTTAAAACGGCGTGATGATTTTTATGCAGAGGGTTTACCAACACCTTCAGATATTTTGTTAGTCATTGAGGTTGCTGATAGCACAATCGCCTATGATCGGGAAATCAAAATGCCACTTTATGGGGCGACAAAAATCCCTGAAATGTGGTTATTTGATCTTAATAAAAAAGCGATTGAAGGATATTCTCAACCATCAACAACAGGCTATAAACGGATGCAGCGCTACGAGGAAAATGATATATTTTCCATGCTGGCTTTTCCTGATGTTAATTTTACTTGGCAAGAGATGTTTTAGCTAATTACGTTGTAAATTCTGTGGATTAAAAATTACAAAATATGCAATTTAATTTCAAGGTTTAGTGATTCATACAAAAACTTATAATCAGGAACATTAATTTTATGACAGTTCAACTACTCAAACATAAATTTACAACAGAGCAATATCATCTGATGCACGAAGCAGGTGTTTTTTCAGAGAGCGATCGCCTGGAGTTAATTAATGGAGAAATCACAGAAATGTCCCCAATTGGTAAAAAACACGCCGTTTGTGTGGCTCGTCTCGACAGAATAGTGCAGAAAAAACTCAGCGATCGCACTATGGTTTGGGTACAGAATCCAATTCGGTTAGATAATAATTCAGAGCCACAGCCAGATTTAGCTATTTTAAAACTTCGTGATGATTTTTATGTAGAAAATTTACCAACACCTCCAGATATTTTATTAATTATTGAGGTTGCTGACAGCACAATCACCTATGATCGGGAAATCAAAATGCCACTCTATGCGGCGGCAGGAATCCCTGAAATGTGGTTATTTGATCTTAATAGAAAAGCGATTGAAGGATATTCTCAACTATCAACAACAGGCTATAAACGGATGCAGCGCTACGAAGAGAATGATACATTTTCTATGCTGGCTTTTCCTGATGTTAATTTTACTTGGCAAGAAATGTTTTAGCTAATTACGATATAAATTACTTAACTCAAGTTGCTAGTTATTAATTTTTCGGATATTTTATATTGTGTAGGGTGTGGTTCGGCAAGCTCACCAACCACGTCAGACAGAATAATTTAGGCTAAGATCGCTAATTTTAAGTTTCTGACGCACCTTATTGGATCTAACTAGCAACTTACGTTACTTAATGTAAAGCACAATCACTCAAATTTTCTAGTAATATGTAATAGACACAGGCTTAAAAGTTCCCAATATCTATTCAAAATTGATGAAATTGCCAAAAACAACTTTGATTTTGTTATTATTAGCCCTTGGTTTGGGTGGATTCGTTTATTTTTATGAAATTAAAGGTGCAAATCACCGAGAAGAAGTTAAACAACAACAGCAGGAAATTTTCTCTTTTACACCTGAAGATGTCCAAGCTATGACTATTAAAACTAAAGATATTACATTGCAACTAGAAAAGAGAACCTCCTCAGCAAAACCTCAGTGGTTAATTAAATCCCCAATATCAGAACCAGCTAATGATGCTATTGTTTCTTATTTGATGGATTTATTAGTCAAGGGTAAAAGTGAAAAAACCGTATCAACATCAACTGGTGAATTATCGAAATTTGGTTTAGATAAACCCCAAGCAAAAATTGATATTAAGCTCAAAAATCAACAAACCCATCAATTAATTTTAGGAAACCTTGATTTTAATAATAATTTTTTGTATGCTCAAGTAGATCCCATTCCTACAACCAATGAAAATATTAATTTACTCCTGGTATCTAAAGATTTTGCTAATGCCGTAAATCGACAATTATCTGAATGGAGAGAATTAAAAACTGATAGGGAATCCCAACCTTTGCCTAGTCTGAATTTAGAAAATTTACCCAAAAAATAATCATCAACCTTAAACATGATTAAACCAACAGCAACACTCTTAATTTCCTGTCCTGATCAACGGGGTTTAGTAGCAAAATTTGCAAATTTTATCTATTCTAATGGAGGTAATATCATTCATGCAGACCAACATACAGATTTTGAAGCAGGTTTATTTCTTAACCGCATAGAATGGCAATTGGATGGGTTCAATTTACCAAAAGATTTAATTAGTCAAGCCTTTAATGCCATTGCCCAACCTTTAAATGCTACCTGGAAATTACATTTTTCTCATACTATTCCCCGCATAGCAATATGGGTAAGTCGTCAAGATCATTGTTTATTTGATTTAATTTGGCGACAAAGAGCAAAAGAATTTAATGCTGAAATCCCCATTATTATCAGTAACCATAGACATTTACAAGAAGTAGCAGAAAAATTTGATATTGAATATCATTATATTCCCATTACTAAAGAAAATCGACAAGCACAAGAAATAAAACAACTAGAGATATTAAATCATTATAACATTGATTTAGTAGTTTTAGCAAAATATATGCAGATTATTAGCGCCGATTTTATAAAACAGTTTCCCCAAATTATTAATATTCATCATTCATTTTTACCAGCTTTTATTGGTGCTAATCCCTATCATCAAGCTTTTGAAAGGGGGGTAAAAATTATTGGAGCAACGGCACATTATGCTACTGCTGATTTAGATGCAGGACCAATTATTGAACAGGATGTTGTGCGCGTCAGTCATCGAGATGAAGTGGATGATTTAATTAGAAAAGGTAAAGATTTAGAACGAGTCGTTTTAGCTAGGGCTGTCAGATTACATTTACAAAATCGTGTATTAGTTTATGGTAATCGAACAGTGGTTTTTGAATAATAAGTTGCATTAATAAATATCGTATATTCTACTACGCTCATCTAATTCAGAGACTATACTCTGGTTATTTTCGATAATTTGTTAGAAAATTAAGGATAAGCGATTTTAAAAGATTTGGATAAATGATCATGAACACTAAAATTACTACTGTTTTAGTCACTATCGTTACTGTTTCAAGCCTGAATATCTCAATGTATGCACAGTCAACACCAATGAAACCACAGTCAGGAAGTTTTATTTTAAATGGTGATTCTTTGATCAACATTGATCAAAGAAGTTCAGAATCTGATTTTGGCAAATTTTTTGAGCAAAATTCTGGCAACTTTTCTAGCAATCAAGGAGAGAACAACAGTAGTTCTGAAGAATTACCTCTGACTGAATCAATATCACTACCAAGCAATTCAGTTTTTTTGCAACCAGCAAGTCAAAGTTTTGATGGTAATGATGGTGTACAGGTGCAATTAGATTTGAGAAACAATCAGTAATGCCATGTCTATTTAAATACTAGCGATACCTCAACATTTGAATTAACGTTGAACATCTTTTCTTGTTGTCTTGATCCTAGTCCAAAGGAAGACAGTATAGGCTTTTTAGCAATTTCAAATGGTTGGTTTATTTACGCCGTACTGATTAGATTCTTTTGAGTGCTTGTATGGAGTGGAGAGTGCAAGGTACAAGCCATTTAAAAAAACATAAATACTATTTTTTGTCAATCCGTAAATTCCAGTAATTTGCTCTTATGTAAAAAGTTATTAAGTCAGCAGCTACGGGAAAATAAGGTGAGTGGAAATATGTGGTAAATTATGTGAGTTTATATTGTATATTTACAAAAAGTTAGTTACATCTTCATGGAAAGTAGAGGGTAATAATTAGCATCTTGATAAGGGGTTACTAATTTTCAGCGTTAATGGTTAGATATTTAATTAATGTCAGAACACTTAGGGAAAAGTCAAGCTATGAAGTACGAAAATGCAGTTTTAGATGACTTAGAACTTCAACAGGGCTTAAAACAAATAAATCCTAAATTTGGTGATTTTGTAACACGTGTAGCAGGTGAAGCATGGGGCTTACCGCTAATTGATCAAAAAACCAAAGCCCTAATCACGATCGCTGTGGATGTGATTAATCAAGGACAAAACGGTCCGGGAAGTCCCTTTGGCGCTCACGTCAATATGGCTCTCAAGCAAGGTGCAACCCCTGAAGAAATTGAAGAACTACTCTTGTTCCTTTGCGCTTATGCAGGATTCAACAAAGTAGCGGGATGTTTTGGTGCTTTGAACGAAATTCTGGGGAAATAAGTTCCAACTTGATCAATACCAAGTAGTTACAGCGATGTAAACGAAGTTAAGAAAATGTTTAGAGTTAAACAAATGAACTCTAAGCGTGATAACGGTATTAATCAGTAACTACTGTAATGGACTAAGAGCAGAAAAATAAAATCATTGATTGTTGATCATGATAAATGTGGTAAATTTGAGCCAAATTCATCACGCAATTTGAACATTATCGCTGTATAAACTTGTTCTATCCAAATAGCAAGAGATAGAAAACAACAAAAAAGGGCGATCGCTTGATTTAAAAACAGTAATTTTTCTCAAGTTTTAGCCTTGATCACAAATTAAGTGATACAAATCAAAATTCAGTAGTGATGGAAAAAGGATAGCAATAATGCTCTCAGTCATCAATCAACCAACCAAGGTAGACTATTCCGCAAGAGATCAAAAAGGAAAAGTAGCCTTTTACGTCCTTTTGTGGAAAAGACAAGGAATCTCACTAGAGCTTTTCGACGACTACTGGCGAGACGTACATGGTCCAGTTTGTGCCAGACTACCAGGACAATATCAATATTGGCAATTCCATGTAGCCCATAACCAAGGAGGGTTCTGTCCCCAGATACCAGGACTAGACTACACCTGGGACTCAGAAGACAACTTTGATGGCATAGCCGAACTAACCTTTGAGAGTGAAGCCGACCGTCAGACATGGTTCAAAGCCTCAGCCATATTGATGGATGACGAGCATAACCTGTTCCGTAAAGCCATAGGTTACAACAGCAGCCCCGGTAACTCCATCACCTACAAAGATGGCATCCCCACCGGCGACCCCAACGGTGACGTTGGAGCAATCAAATTTCACGTCATGGTCAAAAAAGCCGACGGCGTGAGTACAGAAGCCTTCCGACGCTATTTAACTGACACCTTTGCCAGACATATCAGCAATAGTGATGCCCTACTCAAATTTAGACTGCACCTATTTGAAGAAGTAGACAACTCCCGACCAGATGCAGCAGGAGTCAGTCACTACGAACCACCAGCAAAACAATATCATGCCGCTTATGAAATAGCTTTTGCCAATCATTTAGAAAGGGAAAAGTTTTTCGCCTCTTCTGACTATGCTAGAGCCATTCAAGACGCTCCTAGATACATCAGACAAATCCAACCCTTTCCAGAACGCACAGCATACACCTTTGTTTACGATGGTCAGATGACCCTTGCCGGTCAAAGGAGTTCTTCTGTCGCTGAACTGGTGACAGAAATTGGAGCAGTAAATCAACTTCAGGAGGATATAAAATCTCTCATGTTAAACCACACCCTTTACACCCCCACCACCAACGGTTTTTCTTCCACCCCTGCAACCCAACCAAAGCCAACCAAAAAGCGCACCAATTATTACGCAGGTTTATCAGCCGATTATTCTCGTCCTGGCTTAGTAAGTCCCTATGTAGCTAACAAGCTGATTGAGGATGCTGAAAAAATCGTGGCCATGAAAGAGCCTAGATTGCCAGAAATTGGACCCTATTACACCCTGGAACAAATCGAACAAGAAAACAGATATTGGTGGCCTACCCATTGTGAAGCCTTGAGACAGGGTAGAGGAGACATCTTAACTGGCGAATATCGGGATGATTTGGTTTATTTCTGTCAAGATGGACCCTACCAAGGTTTAGAACAACAAAAAGAAAGAGAAAAGCATTGGTGGGCGTTGATTGCTCAACCAGGCGTTACCATGTGCTGGCCAATAGTAATGTTTTTTGGTGAACATACTTACTTTGAATGGAAATGTGTAGACGACGAAACCAACGAAACCCTCGCTAAAGGTAACGTGACTTGGGTGCGTCGTGGTCATAGAGGGGCGTGCTACTTGAAAACCGAACAACTGACCTTCTACCGTGATGTATTTGCTGCTAACGAACTGTTGACATTGATCACCACAGCTTGAGATGAAACAAGAAATTGCATCTAAAAATGCAGTTCTGGACGACCAAGAACTTCAAAAGAGTTTAAAACAGATCAATCCCAAGTTTGGTGACTTTTTGATTCGGGTAGCAGGTGAAGCCTGGAGTTTACCACTAATTGACCAAAAAACCAAAGCCCTAATTGCGATCGCTATTCATGTCGTCAATCAGGATCATTTGGGTTCTGGCAGCCTCTTTGCCAGCCACGTCAACACCGCACTCCAGCAAGGAGCAAGTCCTGAAGAAATTGAAGAACTACTGTTATTCCTCTGTGTTTATGCAGGTTTTAACAAAGTTGCGGCTTGCTTCCCTACCCTGAATTTGATCTTTGCTCATATCAACAGCACACCAAGGACAGCAGTAATGCTTGCACAGAGTAAAAAGGCAACCAACGCCGATTATTCAGCACGGGATCAAAAAGGGAAAGTAGCCTTCTACGTCCTCCTGTGGAAAAGACAAGGAATCTCCCTAGACCTATTTGATAATTACTGGAAAGACGTACACGGACCCGTCTGCGCCAGATTACCCGGACAATATCAATATTGGCAGTTTCATGTAGCCCATAACCAGGGGGGTTTCTGCCCACAGATACCTGGATTGGACTACAGTTGGGATCAAGAAGACAACTTTGATGGCATAGCCGAATTAACCTTCGAGAGTGAGAGCGATCGCCATATATGGTTCAAAGCTTCGTCTATATTAATGGATGATGAGCATAACCTGTTCCGCAAAGCGATCGGTTATAACAGCAGCCCTGGTAACTCCATCACCTACAAAGACGGAATCCCCACCGGCGACCCCAACGGTGACGTTGGAGCCATCAAATTTCACGTCATGGTCAAAAAAGCCGACGGCGTGAGTACAGAAGCCTTCCGGCAGTATCTCACAGGCACATTTGCCAGACATATCAGCAACAGTGATGCCCTACTCAAATTCAGATTGCACCTATTTGAAGAAGTAGACAACTCCCGACCAGATGCAGCAGGAGTCAGCCACTACGAACCACCAGCAAAACAATATCATGCCGCCTATGAAATTGCCTTTGCCAATCATTTAGAAAGGGAAAAGTTTTTCGCCTCTTCTGACTATGCTAGAGCCATTCAAGACGCTCCTAAATACATCAGACAAATCCAACCCTTTCCAGAACGCACAGCCTATACCTTTGTCTACGATGGCCAGATGACCTTAGCCGGTCAAAGAAGCGCCAAAGTTGCCGACTTAATTACTAAAATTGGTGCAGCCAATCAAATCAACAACGACATAGTTTCCTTGATGATTGGTGGCGAAAGTAATCATACCAATGGCAATGGTGCAAGCAAAAATGGTCATGATTATTCCCAATATAAACAACAAACAAGTTCCGATTTAGGTCATTTGTTACAAGGCGTGCAACACGTTGGCGTAACAGTTGAAGACATGAATAAATCCCTCGAATTTTACACCGAAGTTTTAGGAGGGAAACTTGTTGTTAGTGAAAACCAATTGGTAGGCGACGTAATTCAAAATACACTTTTTCAAAAAGAAGAATTAGAAGCCTACGCCCAAAATAAAAACTTACAAAGCCAGGATCTTCCCCAACTCAGAAGCGGCAAAGAAGACGCTTTAGATGTTAAATTCATCTCCTTTGGTAACACAGTTGTAGAACTGATCTATTTCAGAGACGCAGGAAAACTAGACGCTCCTCGTAGTTCAGTTTCCACCATTCCCTCCCACATTGGTCATGTCAATGCCATGCACATTTCCTTCAACGTTAAAGAAGGCGTTGATTTAAGTGAATTTGCCAAAGCATTAGAAGAAAAATGTCGGAATAGAGGGATGAATAATGTCATTTGTAACCGCATTGTTCACGTCAAATCCGAAGCAGAAAGAAGAGCCGTTGCCCTGAGATACAATTCCTTTAAATTTTGGAACGAACCAGAATCATTAGCAGCAGGTGAG
Organism: Cronbergia sp. UHCC 0137; assembly: GCF_034932285.1. NCBI lineage: Bacteria > Bacillati > Cyanobacteriota > Cyanophyceae > Nostocales > Nostocaceae > Cronbergia > Cronbergia sp. UHCC 0137. The sequence goes on along the minus strand of NZ_JAYGHC010000025.1, from coordinate 21,198 downwards.
CCAGAAATAGATTGGAGTCATGACCCAATGGAAGGCTGGTCATTATTTTACTGCAAAGGACCAAATGGAGAACAATTGGAATTTAACCAAGTTACCCGCAAGGTCAAAACCAGCTTCCAAACAGCAATGGAGGAATATAACCAAGCCAATGGAACATCCTTCACCTTTCCCGACAATATTGTAGGAAATGGCAAATCTCATCAGCTTAGTAATGGCAAATTAGATCATCAACAAGTAGCAAAAAACCAAATACAATTTACATTTAGTATTCCAGTGAATGCTGATTGGGAAAACGTTTGGAATGTAGTTTTAGACAAAATCGAAAACACATCACGCTACAATCCTGAAGCTCAAAATCCTCAAATTCTAGCGAGGTATAGCGATGGGATGATGCGGCAAATGAATGCCCTGGGCATGATCATCAAAGAAAGAATTACCATTAACAAAGCATTAGGCTCAATTACACATACCTTAGTAGATAATCCTTACTTTCAAGGACAAATCATCAATCAAGTTGTCCGACCCACAACTAATGCTCCCTCAACTATTAGCTATACCCTGAACTGGGAACCTTTGAATGAAGAAGGTCACAAAATAGCTGGCAAAATTCAAGAAAAACTCTACAACGCTATGCAGCAATCTGTACTTAGCGCCAAAGAATTTGTTGAAAAGCAAAAAGTAGCAGTAATAACAGATAGGAAAAACTTGATGAAAACTAAATTACCGGGGACTAATACAGACTTAGTAAAACGTTTGTTCTCCAGAGGAGAGGCATTTGATTCAGAAGGTTTTGTCACTTTCTTCACTGACACACCAGTGTACCAGTTTGGTAACTTCGATGTCTGTTTAGATAAAGCCTCAATTAAAAAATCTGCTGATGCCTTCTTCAGTCAAATTGACGCTGTTTACCACGAAATCAAGATGATTTGGGAAGCCGGAGATGTGGTATTCGTCGAAATGGACGTTGCTTACTGGCGTAAAGATGGTTCAATGATTTCACTTCCTTGTAGTGATATCTTCCGAGTTGAGGGAGATAAATTCAGTGAATTGCGGATTTTTATGGATGTAAATCCTGTATTTAACCCGCGAATTTGTGTACCTCAATCTGCTTCTGTGTTGACAATCAGTAAAGGACAGGAAATGATTGCTCCGGGAACAATGAGAAGACACTTTGCTGAACATCCTGAAGGTAAAGAAAGAGTTGCTCAAGGATTTGTACCTAAATGGGCAATTGCTGGACCTAAATGGAGTATAGGAACTGTGGAATCTGAAAACGGCAAAGCCTCCCCAGAACAATTAAAAGTAGTTGGTGAATTATCAGCCGCAATCATGGCGGAAGAATGGGAAAAGGTCAAGACTTATTTGACTGATGATCTGCTGTATAAAGTTGGTTCTGGTGAGCCAATGTATGGACCCAATGCTGTGGTCGATTTCTTTAAACACACCTTTAAAAATACAGCCAAATTCTATGGTCATGATGCCAGAAAAATTTGGATAGAACCAGATATCATCACCATTGAAATGGATGCTAAATATGAAATGGTGGGAAGTAAGAAGCACGTTAAAGTAGCTTGTTGTGATATTTATCGAATGCGCGGTAATAAGGTGAGTGAATGGCGGGTTTACGCTGATATGACCCCTTGGCAAAGCTAATAGGACTTACGCACAAGTCACTGAAAAACCAACCACAGAGGCACAGAGTTCACAGAGAAATGAGGTTTTGAGAGATATTTTGCCTAAGTCCTGATTAAAATAATTGAGGAGTATAGTGATGTCAAACAAAGTAATTGATCTGTTACAAGCAGCGTTTGATCAGCCAAATTTACAAGAAAAACTACATGGTGCTGACACAGCCGAGCAGTTTGTGAAGATTGCTAGAGAAAATGGTTATGAATTAAGCCAAGAAGAACTAGGAGCAGCACTTGGTAAAGTTCATTTAGTATTTGGCCAAGTTGTGGAATCAATGATGGGTGAATTGATGGCACAAGGCTCAAATGGTAATGGTAAAGTACCAACAACAGAAGCAATTTCTGGCACAAATACAGATTTAGTTAAACGGTTGTTTTCTAGAGGAGAAGCCTTTGATTCAGAAGGTTTTGTGACTTTTTTCACCGACACACCAGTTTATCAATTTGGTAACTTTGATGTGTGTGTGGATAAAGAATCAATTAAGAAATCAGCCGATGCCTTCTTCAGTCAAATTGACGCTGTGTACCACGAGATCAAAATGATCTGGGAAGAAGGGGATGCGGTTTTTGTAGAAATGGATGTGACATACTGGCGTAAAGATGGTTCAGTTGTTTCACTTCCTTGTTTTGATATCTTCCGAGTTGAGGGAGATAAATTTAGTGAATTGCGGATTTTCATGGATGTAAATCCAGTATTTGATCCTTCAATTCCAGTTCCCCCATCTGCTTCTGTGTTGACACTCAGCCAAGGTAAGCAAATGATTCCTCCGGGAACAATGCGGAGACATTTTGCTGAACATCCTGAAGGTAAACAAAGGGTAGCTCAGGGATTTGTACCAAAATGGTCAACTGCTGGACCGAAATGGGCTATAGATAGCAATGTGCCAATGCCATCGGAACAGTTACAAGCGATCGGTGAACTATCAGCCGCAATTATGGCGGAAGATTGGGAAAAGGTCAAGACTTATTTAACTGATGATCTGCTGTATAAAGTCGGTTCTGGTGAAGCGATGTATGGACCCAATGCTGTGGTCGATTTCTTCAAACACACCTTTAAAAATACCGCCAAATTCTATGGTCATGATGCCAGAAAAATTTGGATAGAACCAGATATCATCACCATTGAAATGGATGCTAAATATGAAATGGTGGGAAGTAAGAAGCACGTTAAGGTAGCTTGCTGTGATATTTATCGGATGCGGGGTAATAAGGTCAGTGAATGGCGAGTTTACGCTGATATGACCCCTTGGGGTGAAGCTGCTGGTAAAATCGTTGCTCTGGATAAAAACAAGAGTTCCCAAGTGTTCCCTATAATTGTGGTGTTTCAAGTAGAAACATGGAAGCAGCAAGAACTTTTGAATAATATTGTTGAGTACCTGGAAAGTTATGTGAAGCATCAACCAGGATTTATTTCCTCTACTTTACACAGGAGTTTAGATGGAACAAGGGTTGTAAATTATGCCCAATGGGAAAGTGCAGAGTTCTTTAAAAATGCAATGAGTGGTAAAATTCCATTACAAGAGTTCTCTCCAGATGGACATATGTACGAAATTTATCATCAAGCGATAACCTAATAGGTTTCTACAGTAGTTTGAGTGAAAACTAATTTTGCTCAAACTACTAACTCAAGTTGCTAGTTATCTAGTTGAGGCTGTTCAGTTAAGCCAGAAACTCTTTTTTAAACGTTCGCGTAGCGTGCCGTAGGCATAGCACAGAGGACACAGAGAAATGATAAGAATAAATTTTTGACTGAACTGTATTGTTTTTTAATCCTGTAAATCCTTTAATCCTGGAGATCCTGATTCAGACATTTTACTTATTAAGTAAAGGAGAACAATGATGATATTTGCTGAAAAAGTAGCCTTAGTAACAGGCGGAACTTCAGGAATTGGTCGTACAGCCGCAATTACCCTAGCCCAAAATGGAGCCAAGGTTTTAGTTGCAGGTCGTCGAGAAAATGAAGGTGAAGAGACAATAAATTTGATTAAAGATGTCGGTGGTGAAGCAATTTTTCATCAAACAGATGTCTCTAAAAGTTCAGATGTACAAGCAATGGTTGAAAAGGTAGTAACTACCTACGGTCGTTTAGATCTTGCCTTTAACAATGCTGGTATTTTAGGACAACCAGGACTTCTAGCTGATCAAAGTGAAGATTCATATAATCACATTTTTGATATTAACCTCAAGGGTCTATTCTTGAGCATGAAATACGAAATTCAGCAAATGTTGAAACACAATAGTGGTGTGATTGTCAATACTTCTTCAATTAACGGCTTTAGGTCAGTTGCACCAGGCTTGGCATTGTATAATACTTCCAAACAAGCCGTAGTCACCATGACTAAAAGTGTGGCATTTGAATATGCAGATTCAGGAATTAGGATCAATGCGATCGCTCCTGGTGGCATAGAAACAGATATGCTGAGAATGGCTAGTGGTGGACATACAGAAGCCTTTGCCCAAGCTATCCCCATGAAAAAACTCGGCAGTCCCTCCGACATTGCCAATGCCTTAATTTGGCTTTGTTCCGATGCTGCATCCTATATTACTGGTCACACCTTAGTCATAGACGGCGGTTTTCTAGCCCAGTAATTTTCATCTATTCAGACCACCCTCTTGATTCCTCTCTGCGCCTCTGCGCCTCTGCGTGAGACAAAAATAATGAAAACAGAAAACAAAGGCAAAATAGGTGTACTAATTGAAGAACATTTTGACGGTACAGAATTCCGCCGTTTTAATGAATATTTCCCAGAACAAGGTTATGAAGTAGAATATATTTCTCACCTGTGGGGAAACAAAGAGCTACACTTCGGGTCTAACCCAGAAAACGATCAAGTAGAATATCACGTTACTGTCACCACAGAAGTCAAAGACATTGATCCTGCCGACTATAAAGGGATCATTTGTATAGGTGCTTATGCAATGGATCGGTTGCGGTATCAAGCAACTGTGAAAAAAGGTGAAAAAAATCAAGCCCCAGCCGTGGTTTTTCTCAGAAAAGCAGCAAATACAGATAATCTAAAATTAGGAACAATTTGCCATAGTCTGTGGCTATTTTGTGCAGATACCGATTTACTTAAAGATCGGAAAGTTACCTGCGCCCATAACATTATCTGTGATGTAGAAAATGCTGGAGCGGAAGTTGTATATGAGGGAGATCAGACAGCAGATTTAGTCATAGATGGAAATTTGATTACAGGCAAACATCCAGGAATGGTAGACCAATTTATGGATGTTTTTGTCAAAGAGATTGAAAAAAATTAGCTGTTTAACTATTAACAACAAGAGGAAATATTATGACCACAAAGGTAGAATTTACCTTTTCAGATTTAATCGCTGGCTATGTAACCGAATATGACGGTAACAGCGACACCTTTGGACTAAAAACTTCTGATGGCAGAGAGTTCCAAGTTAAGATTAGTCCCATGGCTTTTGCTAAAGTAATTCAGAACTTTGACGAAGGCTATCCTGATGCGACTGCTGCCATGAGAGCGATGTTGTTACCTGGACGGTATTTATTTACTTATGGGGTATTTTATCCAGATAGCGATCGCTTTGATGCCAAACAGATTGTTTTTGCTGGTCGTCAAAGAACCGATTACGTCTTTGAAAAACAAGATTGGTGGGTGAAACAAGTCAACGCCCTGGGTAAATTTTACCTAAAAGCTCAATTTGGCGAAGGTGAATACGACTACCGCAACTATCGCACCACACTCAATCTAAGCGGCATTCAATCAACCACCAACTTCCGCCAAGAAACCGATACCATCTCCCGATTAGTATATGGTTTCGCCACCGCATTCATGATGACCGGCAACGATAGCTTCCTCAAAGCCGCCGAAAGAGGTACAGAATACCTGCGGGAACACATGAGATTTGTGGACTTAGATGAAGGCATCGTCTACTGGTATCACGGTATTGATGTCAAGGGAGAGAAAGAAGATAAAATCTTCGCTTCCGAATTTGGCGACGACTACTACGCCATCCCCGCTTACGAGCAAATTTACGCCCTAGCTGGACCCATCCAAACCTATCGCTGTACAGGCGATCCACGGATTATGGATGACACTGAGAAAACCATTAAGCTCTTTAACGAGTTTTTCCTTGATAAAACCGAAAAAGGTGGTTATTTCTCCCACCTCGACCCCCTCACCCTTGATCCCCGCAGCGAAACACTGGGACACAACAAAGGGACAAAGAATTGGAACTCCGTTGGCGATCATGCTCCAGCTTACTTAATTAACCTGTGGTTGGCTACAGGTAAACAAGAATACGCCGATATGTTGGAGTACACCTTCGACACCATCGAAAAATATTTCCCTGACTATGACAATAGCCCCTTTGTCCAAGAACGGTTTCATGAAGACTGGTCCCACGATCAAAGCTGGGGATGGCAACAAAACCGGGCTGTAGTTGGTCATAACCTGAAAATTTCTTGGAACTTGATGCGGATGCAAAGCCTCAAAGCCAAGGAAAGCTATGTGAATTTAGCCCAAAAAATCGCTGATTTGATGCCAGATGTGGGTAGTGATCAACAACGTGGCGGGTGGTATGACGTTGTAGAAAGAACCTTAGCTGAAGGTGAAGATAGCTACCGCTTTGTTTGGCACGATCGCAAGGCTTGGTGGCAACAAGAACAGGCCATCCTAGCTTATATGATCCTCACAGGCACACTCAATAACAAAGAATATCATCGTTTAGCCAGAGAAGCCGCAGCTTTCTACAATGCTTGGTTCTTAGATTTAGAAGAAGGTGGCGTTTATTTTAACGTTCTAGCCAATGGTATTCCCTACCTAGCTGGTGGTAACGAACGGGGTAAAGGTTCTCACTCCATGAGTGGTTATCACTCTTTTGAATTGTGCTATTTGGCAGCAGTTTATACCAACCTGCTAATTACTAAGCAGCCAATGGACTTTTACTTCAAACCCATACCCGGTGGATTCCCTGATAACATTCTCAGAGTATCACCAGATATTCTGCCTCCTGGTAGCGTGAAAATTGGTAAATGTGAAATTGACGGAGAACCTTACAGCAACTTCGATGCTGAGGCTTTAACCGTTACTTTACCCAAAACGAGCGAAAGAGTCAAAGTTAAGGTACAAATTGTGCCTGTATAGCAAGGAACAGGGAACAGGAAATAGGAAATAGGTAATAGGTAATAGGAAAGAAAAATATTTTCTCTACCTCCCCTGCTTCCCCTGCTTCCCCTGCTTCCCCTGCTTCCCCTGCTTCCCCTGCTTCCCCTGCTTCCCCTTCCCGAATACGAATTTAGTAAACTTTGGCAATATGGAAATTAACATCAAGACCATTGAAGACGTAAATGTAGCAGTGCTTGTAGGCGACATAGATGCCAATACAGCCCAAGAAGTAACTAAAGAAGTTTTGGCCTTAGTTACACCAAATAGTAAAATTCTCCTCGATATGACAGAAGTAGAATATATGTCCAGTGCTGGACTGCGAATGCTACTTTCTTTACATCGTCAAACCGCTACCAAAGAAGGCAAATTAGTCTTAGTAGGTTTAGTGGAAGAAGTACAAGATACTATGTCTGTAACCGGATTTTTAGAGCATTTTATTACCAGTGAGACTCTCGCCACCGGATTAGAATTACTCAAATAAAAATAGGACTTACGCACAAATCACTGAAAAACTAACCACAGAGGCACAGAGTTCACAGAGAAATGAGGTTTTGAGAGATATTTTGCGTAAGTCCTAAAAAAGTAAATCAGCCAATCATCTAGATTTCTTGAGAAAAATATGGAACGAATTGATATTCATCCAACGCATACTTACAAAGACTTCAAATTACGTTGCGGAAAACCATTTCCCTTCGGGGCAACCTTAGTACCAGGTGGGGTGAACTTCTCGATTTTTTCCAGTCACTCTACATCCTGTACTTTAGTCTTATTTAAGAAACACGCCAAAGAACCATTAATAGAAATTTCCTTTCCCGAAGCATTTCGGATTGGTAACGTCTATTGTATGACAGTTTTTGACCTTGATTACGAAAATTTGGAATATGGCTATCGGATGGATGGTCCCAATAATTTCCAGCAAGGTCATTGGTTCGATACCAGTAAAATAGTCATGGATCCCTACGCCAAAATTATTGGTGGACGGGATGTTTGGGGTGTTACTCCAGATTGGAATGATGTTTATCACCACCGTGCTAGAATTGCTTTTGATGATTTTGACTGGGAAGACGATCGCCCTTTAGAAATTCCCCCCGAAGATCAGATCATTTACGAAATGCACGTCCGCAGTTTTACCCGTCATTCCTCCTCTGGTGTGAAGGAAAAACATCAAGGAACCTTTGCCGGTATTCGCGAAAAAATCTCTTACCTGAAAGAGTTGGGTGTCAATGCTGTGGAATTGATGCCCATTTACGAATTTGATGAATTTGAAAACAGTCGTCCTAATCCCCAAACCGGTGAAACCCTATATAATTACTGGGGTTATAGCACCGTTGGCTTTTTTGCACCTAAAGCTGGTTACGCAGCCACAGGCAAATTTGGGATGCAAGTGGATGAATTGAAGGCACTGGTAAAAGAATTACATAAAAATGGTATTGAAGTAATACTAGATGTAGTTTTTAACCACACAGCAGAAGGTAACGAACATGGTCCAACAATTTCCTTCCGGGGGATTGACAATAAGACCTACTATATGCTTACCCCAGAAGGGTATTATTACAACTTCAGTGGAACTGGTAATACCCTCAACTGTAATAACCCCATTGTCCGGGGGATAGTATTGGATTGTCTGCGTTACTGGGCTTCAGAATACCATATTGATGGGTTTAGATTTGACTTAGCAGCGATTTTAGGACGGGATCCCTGGGGCGCACCCTTAGCAAATCCCCCTTTGCTGGAATCTTTAGCCTTTGACCCCATTTTGGCTAAATGTAAACTAATTGCTGAAGCTTGGGATGCCGGCGGTTTATATCAAGTAGGTTCTTTCCCAGCTTACGGCCGTTGGGCAGAATGGAATGGTAAATACCGTGATGGCATCCGTAAGTTTTTAAAGGGAGATGGTACAGTTGGGGACGCTGCCCAACGACTGCAAGGTTCTCCTGATCTGTATGCTTGGTCTGGTCGTGCGCCGGCTACTTCCATTAATTTTATCACTGCCCACGATGGTTTTACCTTGATGGATTTGTTTTCTTACAACGGAAAACACAACGAAGCCAACGGGGAAAACAACAACGATGGCACTAATGATAATGATAGTTGGAACTGTGGCTGGGAAGGACAAACAAACGACCAGGGAATTAATGCTTTGCGGCACCGTCAGATTAAAAATGCCCTAGCCATACTGATGGTAAGTCAAGGTGTGCCGATGATTCTCATGGGTGATGAGATGGGACGCACTCAATACGGCAATAATAATACTTATTGTCACGATAATGATTTGAACTGGTTAGATTGGAACTTGTTAAAGACCAATAACGACTTGTTTCAATTCGCTAAAAACTGTATTGCTTTCCGTAATGCCCATCCAGTATTGAGAAATCAATGGCATTTCCAAAATCGTGATTATGTCGGTAGTGGTTATGCAGATATTACCTGGCATGGTACAAGGGCTTGGAATGCAGACTGGTCTGCTGGTAGTCGCACTCTGGCTTTTATGCTGTGCGGAAAACACGCCAAACAGGGAACTGTCGAAGATAACTACATTTATGTAGCCATGAATATGCACTGGCAATCCCTGTGGTTTGAGATTCCTGGTTTACCTCTGGGTATGAAATGGCATATCTCAGCCAATACTGGCGCAAATCCTGATAGTTGGCGACCCGGTACAGAACCCGTACTAGAAAATCAAGGGGGATTACTATTGGGCGATCGCTCTGTAGTCATTCTAGTTGGTAAATAATCCAAATTTCCACTTTTTCTACAAATTTAACTACCAAGAGAAAATTATGGCTTTCACCGCAACTCTAGAAACCATTGGGGACATCGCTAAAATTACTGTAAGTGGAGAACTGGATGCAAATACAGCACCAGATTTAAAAGCTAAGATCGAAGAAGCTGTTAAGCAACATCCCAAACGTCTGGTTTTTATCATGGAAGAACTAGAATATATGGCCAGTGCTGGGCTGCGGATGTTAATCTTCGCTAAACAACAAATGGGTGCAGTTGATATTTATATCGTAGGCGCTCAAGAAAATGTTTTAGATACCATTCAAAAGACTGGCTTTGACCAGAGTGTTTATTTGCTAGATAAATACGACGCAGAAAAAATAGAAACTGTATAGCCATACATGCACTAAAAAAGAGCCTTAAAAATTGTCGTTGGGATAAGGCAGAAGGGGGTAGGGGCGTATTACAATACGCCCTTTTTTTTACTTATATAGGGGTTGCTTAATAAACCCAAAAGCCTGATAAATTCAAGGCTTGAAGCTCATAAAAAAGACGGTAGGTGCAAGGTTATAGCGTCTTGTGTCTGAAAAACCTTGCACTTTTGTATGTAGGTAAGAGGGGATTATAGTTTTCCTGAATTATAATTAACATAACAGTGAGTATTGAGTGTATAGTTAAAATATCTATATAAGTAGACAAAATATGGATCTATCTATGAAGTTCAAAATAATTGATATTCAAGAAGATACAAATCTTAATTGCTACTCTGTGCTTACAGTAGTGAGAATCCCTGATTTTATAGAATTTATCAATGATATTCATGAACAAAAAGGCAACCTTGATGAGCAGAGGGAAGTTTTACAAACTAGGTCTGCTAAAATTATTCGTAATCAAATGGTGGAAGATTTACTACAGGGAGGAATACTACCGCCTATTGTTTTAGGTAGTATTTCCACTAACAATATAAATGAAGATAATTTTTATAAACTAATTAAAAAGAAACAAGATATCAGTATTTTAGATGGGATGCAAAGAATACAAGCCTTAAAAGATGCTATAAAACACCGAGAGATTAATCATAATCTTAGAGTTGAATTTTGGTTTACTCAAGATGAAGCTGCTTTATTATATAGAATGTTGGTACTTAATTCTGGTCAAATTCCTTGGGGACTTGATAAACAACTAGAAATAGTTTTTAAGCCAATTATACAAAAGTTAAAATCTAGATTCCCTAGTTTAGAATCTTTGATATCAACACAAAAATTATATAAACAAGCAGAAATTGTTGAATTATTTTTAGCATTTACTTCTCGAAAAGTAAGAATTAACAAAAAACAACAATTAGCTGAATATCATGCTGCTTTAGATATTATGAGTCTTATCAGAGAAAAATCGGCACATATTATTGATAAATTTGAAGAAATTTTTATCTTGATGACTGAAATTGATCAACTACTTTCAAAGATCGAAACTCGCTATGTTTTTAATGATCAAATTGTAAGAGTTGGATTTATGGTAGCTTGTGCAGAAAAAATTTTTGGTTTATTGGGAAGCAATGTTGAAAAAAACCATGCACAAGTAGAGGATAATTTTAACAATATAATTTTAAAATTAAAGAAGCTTAGAGATAAAATTCAAGTTCAGGATATTCAACAAAATCATACTTTTCTGGCTTTGGATACTTTAACAGAAAAATTACGTTTTATTCCTAAAGAGAAGCATAGACAAGCTTTTTTAGATGCCTTTAAAGTGATTTTTTCTGAACCTGAAATTAACTCTTTTGCTGTTTGCTGGAATAAAATGTACTAAAAATATGAGCAGAACAATAAAAATATCAATTGAAAATGTTATAAACAAAATAAAATCTGTTGTTACTACACAAGAAAACTACACTATTGATGGTGATGATACTTGTATAGATTGGTTGACATACATCAAAATTGATAATAAAGTACGTTTATTTCCTGATTTTTATAGTGCTTGGCTTACTTATAAAAATGATAATTATTTGGTATTAGTTAATCATAAATTTTTACCTCCAAGTCCCAGATTTTTAAAAGAAGAAGATATTAATTCAGGTTCTTGGGTAGCCATTATTGATGAATTAGATTTATCTGTTAAAAAAGATCCTGATATATCAATATTAGACGAGATTTTAGACCATGAGTGGAAAATTAGTGAAAAGGGATATAAAGAAATCAATATTGAGAAAGAAATTAATGGATTTGGCTTAAAAGATTACTTTCCAAGTATTGCTTTATATAAAATAATTAGCAGGTTTTCTCAAAAAGAAGAATTAAGTCAAATTACAGGTATTGTATTAACCGAAAGTAAAGGTTATTGTTTGTTACCATATATTCCAGAAGTATTGCAAGAGTTTAAAAATATATTCGATAATGGAAACAAATATATTCCTTTTGAAAATATTTTGGCGAGTTATGTAGCTTCTGATTTTAAATTTGCTTATTTGGACTTGTATAGGTGCATCGAAAGATTACAACCTCTGTATTTTTTCAAGCCTTTTTATGATAAATTGGGATTGACGGGTAAATCTCTTGAAGAATTTTATAATGATTTTTTTGAAAATACAAAATTAGAACCTAGATTTCAAGATTCTTTTAAAAAGTTGCTGGAATCAATAAATATAGATTACCGATATAAATATCCTAACAAAAATAATGAACAAAATACTAGCCCTAGTAGTTATTTGAATAATTTGAGAAATCAAATAGTTCATTTACGCCCAAACCAAAAAAATGATTTATTACCTGAAACCCCTGATGATTGGAATTTTTTAATATTAGATATGCTAAAAATAGTTGAAGAACTTTATAAGACTAATCAAGATTTGTTAAACTAGGCTTAGAACAAATGTAGTAAAGTGAAAAGAAAAAGCAGAAGATTTCTTTAATGAACTATTTAATAAATTCAAGTAAGAGAACTTATAAATTATCACTTGAGCGATCGCTATTGATCTGAATTTCATCCTCCAAAGCCTGAAACAACCTAATTTCGTTTAAACACATGACGGTCAATTTGTACAGTGCGTAAATCCTACAGTTTTATTGATCTTGTTCTCAGTTATAATGTTTATTAATGTCAATACAAAAAGTTATTCAATATACTTATTAATCAAGGAAATTCGTGAACTCGAAACAAATCTTATGTTTTCAAGATACACTCTTTTTACATTTACCGAGTAGATTTATAATTTCAAGATAAATTGACTGCGACTAAAAATCGCACAAGTTGTTTCCCTCTCAGCAGTAAAATGACTGAGTTTCCCACTTACCTAGTATTTCTATGAAAAGTTTAACAGTATTGGGAACATTAGACTCTTTGAGTGCGATCGCTCAATTCGTTATGGAAGCCGCAACATCTGCCGATTTGAATAAAAAAGCTGCCTATAAATTGCGGTTAGCAGTGGACGAAATAGCTACCAACATCATTACACATGGTTATGATGAAGCAGGATTAACAGGAGAATTAGCCCTTTCTGCCGAAATTAATGAGTCAAACTTAACCATTTCCATTGAAGACACTGGCCACGAATATGATCCCACTAAAAAGGTAAGTGTGGAAGAAGAAGAGTTTAATAAATCTTTAGAAGATCGCCAAATGGGTGGATTAGGCGTATTTTTAGCCCTAGAAGGCGTAGATCAGTATCTTTATGAGCGCGTGGGCGATCGCAATCGCAATATTTTCATCGTTAATTGCAAATAGGTGGTACAATACTTAAATTTAAATTACCTAAGTTAAGCAATTAAACAAGCTTAATCAAAATCAGTTCTCTATCAATTCAGGTGTAGTTTATCAAACAAAGGTTTCAAACATCTATTTAGGACAACTCAGTTTAAATCGACAGTTTGAATCATTGGGTGCGGGGAAATATGGATTTTAAAAATCAAGACGAAGAAAGCAATTATAGTGAATTAGAATCACTGCGTCGGGAAGTAGCAGAACTCAGAAATGAAGAAGCTGCTTTTAAAGCCCAAAGTAAATTGCTAGAAAAGTTAGTGGCAATGGCACGGTCTTCTACTGAAGGAGAGGTGCTAAAAGAGGCTTTACAAGCTACTTTAGATGTTGCTACCGACCAAACAAACTCAGAAAAAGGCAGTCTATTTTTACTTGAGCCTTCAGGCAAAGTATCCGACGCAATTTTATCACGGACAGAAGTGACACCAGAAAGGCGGAAAAGTCTGATCGGCAATGTGATAGATAAGGGACTCGCTGGTTGGGTAGTCCGTAATCGTCAAGTGGGATTGATTATAGATACCGATCATGATGATCGCTGGTTGACATTTCCAGATCAGCCTTATATTGTCCGTTCTGTTTTGGCCGTACCCATCCTCAGAGGTGAAGAACTGCTAGGAATTATCACCCTCCTACATTCCCAACCAGGACACTTTACTGAAGAAACTGCTAGATTAATGCAGCTAACGGCTGATCAAATGTCCCTAGTCTTAGAAAATGCTCGTCTTTATTCTAAACTGAACAAATATTCTAAAGCCCTTGATGCTGAATTAGAAAAAGGGCGACAAATTCAAATAGATTTTCTACCTTATGAACTCCTAAAATCGCCCAAATGTGAAATTGCGGCTTGCTTCCATCCTGCCAGACAGGTAGCTGGAGACTTTTACGACACCTTTGAGATCAATGGTAACAAGAATAATCACATAGGGCTGGTAATTGCTGATGTCTGTGATAAAGGTGTGGGTGCAGCACTATTTATGGCTTTGATGCGGAGTTTAATTCGCATATTCTCTTCAGAAACTCAATGGCAAGGTATAGCCAATCAAATTTTAAAGGAAAAACAGCCTGTTCCTGATGGATGGATTGGTAAATCTACATCTACCAATTTAGCTCACATTAACGCTCTGCAAGCAGTTCACCTCACTAATCAGTATGTATCTCAAAATCACTGGCAATTGAGTATGTTTGCAACAATGTTTTTTGGAGTTTTAGAACCAGAAACAGGTTTAATTACCTATATCAACGGTGGACATGAACCAGTTTATATTATCAACAATTGCGGCATTAAAAAAACACTCAAATCAACTGGTCCAGCAGTGGGAATGATGCCAAATATGAAATTTAACGTCCAGCAAATACAGATGGAACCCGGTGATATATTGCTTGGTTATACCGATGGAGTAACGGAAGGAAAAAACCCCGATGGTAAATTATTTACAGATAAAAGATTGCGATCGCTCTTAGAACAGCCTTACAATTCGGCTGAAGAATTACTCAATAATATCAAAACCCACTTGTTTGATTTTATCGCCGATGCACCACAGTTTGATGATGTCACCATGTTAGCTGTAAAGTGGTCATAATAAAACCAATCTGTTTCAGAAGGCAGAAGGCAGGAGGCAGGAGGCAGGAGGAAACCCACCCTTAAAAGAGTGGGATTGTATACTTGAGAAGTCCATAATTTGCGCTTTTACATCCATAGGAATTACGGAATATCAAACCGCAGAGGACGCAGAGGACACGGAGAAATAAGAGTTTGAGACGTTTTTTGCATAAGTCCTAATCCATATATCCTTTTTAAGCAAAAGCTCAATTTATGCCCTTGCGAAGTATAATAAGGACGGGCAGGATGCCCATGCCACAAGATTGGATCATCTTTTTTTGTGGACTTCTCTAATATCCGTTAATCTTTTTAATCTTTTATTTAACCAGTTATTTTATACAAGTTATTGTTCTCTTAAACTACGAATGGAATTATTGATATCGCTACATCAGTTATCAGGGTAAGTCTGGCCTTTTCATCCTCATTTATCCATTCTGAATAGCAGTCAATAAAATAACCGCAGCTTAAAAACATGACTGAATTAATAGGTTTCGCATCCTTACCTGCTAATACAATTGGTGATGGACCCCAATCTGGTACTCAGATCACGGGTAACACCAACGGTGTAACAGTTCCTTTCTCTGGACAACCAATTCAAGGTTTCAGTGGTGTACAATTTGCTGATAGCAATAACTTGTACTTCCTTTCAGATAACGGTTACGGTAGTAAAGATAATAGTTCAGACTATTTGCTACGGATTCATCGCGTAGATCCCAGCTTTAAGGGAACAGAAAATGGCGATGGGCAAAGCCCCGCCGAAGGCGATCGCACTGTTAAAATTTTAGACTATATTCAACTATCTGACCCTAATAACAAAGTTCCTTTTAAAATTGTCAATGAAGGAACTAGCGAAAGATTACTAACCGGTGCAGACTTTGATCTTGAATCTTTTGTCTTTGCTGAAGATGGTACAATCTGGATTGGGGAAGAATTTGGACCCTATTTACTCCACTTCGATGCTAGTGGTAAATTGTTAGCTGCTCCCATACCTACCCCTAAACTAACAACATTAAATACCCTAGATGGTAAAGCACCCATAGTTATTGGACACCGTGGTGCTAGTGGTGAACTACCAGAACATACTATAGGCGCTTATAAGCTGGCAATTGAACGCGGTGCAGACTTCATCGAACCAGACCTAGTTTCTACTAAGGATGGTGTATTAATTGCCCGTCATGAACCTATGTTGGATGATACCACCAACGTAGCAGAGGTGTTTGGTGCAGATCGCAAATCTACCAAGATGGTAGATGGTGTAGAATACACTGCCTACTTTGCTTCTGATTTTACCTTAGCAGAAATCAAAACCCTACGGGCAAAAATGCCCCAAAGCTTCCGTCCTCAAGTATTTAACAATTTGTATGAAATTCCTACCTTAGCGGAAATCATCGAATTGGTTCAGCAGATAGAAGTACAAACAGGTCGCAAAATCGGTATTTATCCAGAAACCAAACATCCAACTTTCCACGATGAACTGGATTTATCTTTAGAAGAACCCTTAATTAATACTCTCAAAGAAACTGGGTTTACAGATCCTGAAAGGGTATTTATTCAATCCTTTGAAGTCAGCAATCTCAAAGATTTGAACGACACAATTATGCCAGGGGCTGGTGTTGATTTCCCCTTGGTACAGTTATTGGATGCCTATGATGTTGCCCTGGACGGTTCACTGATTTATCAAGATGTCAACGCCCGTCCCTACGATTTTACCGTTAACGGTGACACTCGCACCTATGGAGACTTGCAAACACCCGCCGGATTAGCAGAAATTGCTGAATATGCCGATGGAATTGGACCTTGGAAACGGATGATTGTTTCCGTTAAAGGTGTAGATGCTAACGGTGACGGTGCAGCAGATGATGTGAATGGTGACGGTGTAGTTAATGATGCCGATAAAACCATCCTTCCTGCCAGTTCCCTTGTCCAAGATGCCCATGCTAACGGTTTGTTAGTACACCCCTACACCTTCCGTAACGAAGGACGTTATTTAGCCTCCGACTATAAGGGCAACCCAGAGGAGGAATTTAAACAATTCATCAATTTAGGGGTTGATGGTTATTTTACCGACTTCCCAGGCACAGGAGACGCAGCCAGGGATAAAATTGTGAGTGAGTTGGTGCGATCGCCCCAAAACCCAGCCGTTTTAGCTAAGACTGAATTTAACACCCTCAGTGGTAATGCACCGATAGTAATTGGTCATAGAGGTGCGAGTGGTTCACGGCCAGAGCATACCTTAGAAGCGTACAAATTAGCGATCGCTGATGGTGCAGATTTCATCGAACCCGATTTAGTAGCCACCAAAGATGGTATACTCATTGCCCGTCACGAAAACGCCCTAGCCATTCTCAATGCCGATGGTAGCGTCAACCGCACAGATACCAGCACCGATATTAATGAACGTCCAGAATTTGCCGACCGTCTCACAACCAAAGTCGTTGATGGTCGCACCATCACAGGTTGGTTTACCGAGGATTTAACCCTAGCAGAAATCAAAACCCTCAAATCCATTGAACGTCTACCAGCCCTGCGGGGGACAAGATACGACAACGACAACCTCAAAGTTCCCACCCTCAGTGAAATCATTGATTTAGTCAAACAGGTAGAAACAGAAACAGGTCGGAAAATTGGTATCTATCCAGAAACCAAACACCCTACTTTCTTTGCCACAGAAGGAACACTTTTGGATGGAACAACCCCAATTAACACCAACTTGGGTGAACTACTTGTTAATACTTTAGTAGCTGAGGAGTTTACTGATCCTAACCGGGTATTTATCCAATCCTTTGAAGTTGGTAATCTCCAAGAACTAAATGACGTTATCATGCCTGCGGCCGGTATTGACCTACCATTAGTTCAATTATTTGGTGGAGCAACAGGAAGACCTTACGACTTTGTAGTTAGTAACGACCCCCGCACATACGGCGATCTTACCACACCCGCAGAACTGGATAAAATTGCAGACTACGCTGCTGGTATTGGTCCTAGCAAACGGTTAATTATTCCCGCTAACACCGTAGATGCAAATGGTGATGGTCAACCAGATGATTTAAATAATGATGGAACAATTAACGAAGCCGATAGAGTCCTGGGTACTCCTACAACCCTAGTCCAAGATGCCCATAATGCCAACTTGTTAGTACATCCCTACACCTTCCGCAACGAAGGACTATTCCTCGCATCAGACTACGCAGGAGACCCCAAAAAAGAATACGAACAGTTTATCGAATTGGGTGTTGATGGTTATTTTACCGACTTCCCCCGTACAGGTGATTTAGTTCGTGACCAATTCGTGGGAGAACAAATTCTCCCCAACCTTGCAGGTTCTAGAGGATTTGAAGGATTAGCTATTAGTCCTGATGAAAAAACCCTCTATCCATTATTAGAAGGAACAGTGTTTGGTGATCCAGTTGGTTCGCTGCGAATCTATAAATTTGATGTAGATTCTAAGCAGTACCAAGGATTGCAAGGTTTCTATAAAATGGAAAATCCCAATCACGCTATTGGTGATTTTGCCGTCATCAACGATAATGAATACTTGGTGATAGAAAGAGATGGTGGTCAAGGAGAAAATGCTCAGTTCAAGAAAATCTTCAAAGTTAACATCTCCCAAAAAGATGCTAACGGCTTTGTTGAGAAGGTAGAAGTAGCAGACCTCTTAAATATTCAAGACCCCAACGACTTAAATGGAGATGGTGAAACTACCTTTGATTTCCCCTTTGTCACCATTGAAAATGTGATAGTAATCGACAAAGACACCATTTTGGTTGCTAACGATAACAACTATCCCTTCTCGGTAGGTCGTCCTCCAGCGATAGACAATAACGAAATCATTCTGTTAAAGTTAGATCAACCCCTCAATCTTGCTCCTGGTGTGGGTCAACCTCAACCAGCAGTTATCAACTTCGGTAGCACTGGTGATGATAACCTAGCAATTCAACCCAATCAAACCTTCTTCAGTGGAGATGGTGCAGACACCATCAATTCAACCGATGATAATACCATCTTTGCCGGCAGTGGTAATGACTTGGTGTTAGTTGGTAGCGACTCTGCTGTCTTTGCTGGTGGGGGTGATGATAGTGTGTTTATCGGTCAAAATGGCACAGCCAGCAATACCAATGTCAACGGTGGTGAAGGTAATGATACTCTGAAAATAGTTGAAAGCCAAACTGCCAATCAATTATTTGGTGCTGCTGGTGGGGATAATCTAGAAGTAGTCCAGGGTTCAGGTCAAATGCTCTTTGGTGGTTCTGGCAATGATACCTTAACCAGTGGTGGCGAGCAAAACCGTCTGTTTGGTGGTTCTGGAGATGATAAACTCTACTCCAACATGAATGATTGGTTGTATGGTGGTGATGGCAATGATCAACTGTTTGCCGGTCAAGCAGGTGGTAATCGTTTAACCGGTGGTAGTGGTGCTGACCAGTTCTGGATTGCTAATGCTAGTTTACCAACCAGCAAGAATATCGTGATGGACTTTGTTCCAGGAACAGATGTGATGGGACTTGGTGGTATTGGTGTGACTCAGTTCAACCAACTGACATTAATGCAAGATGGTAATAACACCTTAGTGAAACTCGGTACTACCGAGTTGGCATCATTGATGGGAATTACATCTAGTAGTCTTACATCTGCTAACTTTGTGTTTGCATAGCCTCCTCCCTTGCGGGACTAAGGTATTGTAAATCCGGGTTTTACCCTTCCCTAACCCTCCTCTTGCCAAGGGGAGGGAACTAAATTTCCAGTTTCTTCGCTCCTTTGTGAGGGGTTTAGCGTCACTGAAAATTTAAAAATCATGTATGCCAAAAAAGAAATCACACATCCGAATCCAAAAAATATTCAGTAATTCATTTGATCTTAATATATTCATAACGTTTTAATAGTGATAAATTAATATATTTATGAGATGTCTATTGTGTGTATTTAATAAATCTTGTAGGTAATAGGGATAATTATGGCTATTAATGGTACTGCTAATAATGATGAGTTGTTTGTGCAGACAGGAAATGAAGAAGTCTTTGGACTAGAGGGAGATGATATTTTAGATGCTTCCAACGGTGCAGGAAATAACACTCTTGATGGGGGACCTGGGAACGATCGCCTTTTAGCCAACAATAATGATATTTTAATAGGAGGCATAGGAGAAGATAGTTTATTTGCCGTAGGCAGTATAGGTAAGAACAACCTGAATGGGGGAGAAGACAGCGATCGCCTTTTTGTGCTAGAAGGTAGTGAGAATGAACTAGAAGGTGGAGCAGGAGACGATGAGCTAGTTGTATCTGGTGGAACAGGGAATAATATTCTCCGGGGTGGTTTGGGTCAAGATATACTAAATGCCAGTAACCCAACAGGGAATAACATTTTAGAAGGTGGCGAAAATAATGATATTCTGATTGGTGGTGTAGCGAGCGATCGCTTGTTTGGTGGATTAGGTAACGACCTACTCTTTGGTGGCAAAGGAGGCAGCGAATTAACAGGAGACGCAGGTGCAGACCGTTTCTATCTCACCAGTGCAGCTATTCCCGATGTACCTGTGGTAGTCAATGACTTTACTCAAGGAGATGATAAAGTCATAGTTGCTGGCATCCCCCAAGTTAAACAATTTTCGGACTTGATCCTAGAGCAAACTGGAGACGATACAACAGTTAAGGCTAATATCAACGGTACTGTCAGAGAATTAGGAATTTTAAGAGGTATCCAAGCTAATACACTTACTCCTGACGATTTTGGGTTTGAGACTTCTATTTTTTCCATCGCTTCAGCATCAGCAGAAGAAGGAAGTGCAATTACCTTCACCATCACCCGCACAGGAGATACACAAGCTAATCAAAGTGTAACTGTATCCACAGCCATAAATGAAGGTGATACAGCTAGTACTAACGACTTTACAGCTAAAACTGAAACCCTCACCTTTGCCACAGGAGAAACAACCAAAACCTTCACAGTTGCCACAACAGAAGATAGTCTGTTTGAAGCAGATGAAACCTTTAGTGTGACTTTAAGTGATGCTTCAAGTGAATCACTTATTAGTCCTACCGCAGGTGCAGCGAAAGGAACTATAACTAATGATGACCCAGCGCCAGTATTTAGTATTGCTTCAGCATCAGCAACAGAAGGAACTGGAATCACTTTCATCATCACCCGCACAGGAGACGCACAAGCTAATCAAAGTGTAACTGTATCCACAGCCATAAATACAGGTGATACAGCCAGTAATACAGATTTTACAGCCAAAACCGAAACCCTCACCTTTGCAACTGGAGAAACAACCAAAACCTTCACAGTTGAAACCACACAAGAT